>NZ_JBQERO010000006.1:0-181000 GCF_056535125.1 Ruegeria sp. O4
AAATTCGTCCGTCCGTTTCAGTCCCATAGTTCGTCTCCTTTGCTGCAATAAATGCTATCAAAGGAGCGGCAGCAAACCGCGACACGTCCAATGAGTGCCAGCACGTGTTTGCTGCGGGCGTGAAATCGAACACGGTATTTCTGGACAGCTTCAAATCCATGATGAAAGAGCCCCGCTGGCCCTTGATGTTGATCCTTTCCGGGGTGCCCACTTTGTTCGAATACGTACGCTCCTACGAACAACTTGACGCGCTTGTGGACCCCGTTCACTTCGATGAAATCAGACTTAAGCGTGATAAAGATGAACTTCGCGAGCTTTTGTTCGCCTACGCTGACGAGGCGGAAATTGACATCTTCCAACTGGTAACGAAGGAATTTCTAAGTCGACTGGACTTTGCTTGTGCTCATCGATGGGGCCTTGTGATCGAACTGTTGATTGACACCCTCACCAAAGCAAAACTAGAGGGTAAAAGCGAACTCAAGCTGGAAGACTTCGCTGAACAGTTTGCACTGCGGACAGGTACGACAGAGCAGTATTCTCCATTCACTGAGAAAAACTACGTCGAGGCATTCGATACAAAGAGAATGCTCAAATTGAGCGATTAGTCAGTATTTGATGAAAACTAGTCTGCAAATTCGAAGGCATGCTGCACCTGCATTCGGCGGGTCGCAGCCCAAAGCGGACCTTCATCACTAAGCTTTGCAATCTCTGAGATGCGGGACGAAGCTGACTTTTCAGGTCCGGCTATGCGTTCCTTTCCTAGCAATAAATTTCGTAGTCTCTATCATGCTGGTTTTGCCCCACTGTCGAAGGAAACAACATGTTGCGTTCAATGCTTATCCCCGCAGTTCTCTTTGCGCCTCATTGTCTGACTGCTGCAGAGAAAGTGTCGGCAACGAACTTCTATGTCGTCAACCAAGAGCAAATTTCCGCGGGCGAGGACGTGTTCTGGAAAGAGGACAACTATGGGACTTATACCGTTGACGAGGGACCAATCGATCCTGGTTTTGTCCGGTGCGTGGGCTCGGGTTTCGGCGGACCCAGCGGTGTCAGCGGCGGTGGCGTCTGTGTTTATGGTGAAGAAGAGGACACGTTCACCATGAGATGGGAGGTTGTTGCCTTCGGCGTCAACAACTGGCGGATTGTTTCCTCCACCGGCAAATATTCGGGGATGACTGGAAGTGGAACGACCAAAACACGTGTGGCGTCAAAACTCCTGGCGCTACCGCACCGTATTTCTGACTGGGAAGGCGAGGTTGCCTTGCCCGCTAGGGATTGAAACTCGAACTGAAATGGTCGGGGATGATGCTGATTTGAAAGGTTGGCAAAGCCCGCATTGGGCTTGTTGTCGCCTTTCGTTACTTTTCACATTAATGACCGGTGGCAGCCCGAAGCGGACATTCTCGAAAGTTGGCACACTACTGCCGAACTTGATAGATTCGAAAAAAGGTTGCTATTGGGAAATGCGCATGACACGCCGACTTGCCGCCATACTTGCCGCCGATATGGTCGGCTACTCACGGCTTATGGCGGCTAACGAGGCGGGAACACTTGCTCGTCTCAAAGACCTACGACGGGACATCATCAATCCAAGTATCGAAAGTGCCGGAGGTGAGATTATCAAGCTTACCGGTGATGGCCTGTTTGCACTTTTTAGCTCGGTCGTTTCTGCCGTTGAGGCCGCAGCGACGCTCCAGAAGGCGCTGCACGCCGCCGAAGCCGAGAGCCCCACCGAAAGCCGGATCAGCTTCCGAATAGGGTTGCACATTGGAGACGTAATCTTGGACGAGGGCGACATTTATGGCGAGGGTGTTAATCTTGCCGCAAGACTCGAAGGCATCGCTGACCCAGGCGGTGTCATACTGTCTGACGACGCATGCCGGCAGGTTCGAGGCAAAATCGAACACGACATCATAGACCTTGGCGAAGTAGCGCTCAAAAACATCTCCGAGCCAGTTCGCGCCTACAAATTGGCGATGGAGGGCAAATCAGATTCCACGCAAAACCAATCTCAACCCACTGACAAACCCTCCATCGCTGTCTTGCCCTTCCAGAACATGTCCAATGATCCAGAACAGGAATACTTCTGTGACGGCGTTTCCGAAGACATCATCACAGAGCTCTCGCGCTTTCCCGAGCTTTTCGTCATCGCCCGCAACTCCTCATTTTCGTTCAGGGGTCGCCCCGTCACCCATATAGATATCGCTCGAGAACTCGGTGTTCGCTACATGCTAGAGGGTAGCCTCCGTCGAGCCCAAAACCGCGTACGCATTACTGCCCAACTCATCGACTGCACAAATGGAGCCCATGTTTGGGCCGAGCGCTACGACCGCACGCTAGACGACATCTTCGCGTTACAGGATGAGATTACACGCAGCGTGGTCGGCGCCATCGCCCCCCAGATATCCATTGCCGAAATAGATCGCGCGTCTGTGGCTCGAGATATCGACTTCAACTCCTACGACCTCTCGCTACGTGCAATGGCGATCTTCTACGCGGGAGGCTTCTACTCTCAGGATAAGTTCGATGAGGTCATATCGGTCTCTGATCGCGCCATTGATCTCGACCCGCGCAACGTCCAGGCCCATTGGATCAAAGCGTTTGCCTACCTGATGCGTTATCTATACCAGTTCGATGAGGACCCCACCGAAAACCTGGGCCTAGCTGATAAAAGCGTTGAACCTCTGTTTCTTGGTGGTCAACTCGACCCGCGCGCCTTATGCGTTCGCGGTATGGTTCGTCATTTCCGTGGAGATTTTGACGGGGCCAACGCCGACTTCAGTTTGGGCTTCACACTGAACCCGAACTTTGCCCGGAACATCTTCTTCATGGCCTGGCATGAATCTTTGGTCGGCCGAACCACACAGGCGCGCGAACATGCCCACCTTGCCCTCCAGCTTTCCCCACGCGACACTGACCTCTGGGTAGGAGACGCCTATCTGGCGCTCGCCCAAGCTGCCTTCGCCGACGCTGATTTTGAAGACGCAATGCGTTGGGGTGAGCACGCCATTCAGATGACGCCGCGTGCGCCGATCCGCCGGGCTCTTATGATCGCCAGTGCCGCCCACCTCGGGCGCGCCGAAGCAGGCCTGCCACATGAGCAGGCGCTGGCGGATTTCGCCCCAGCGTTCCTAGACAGCATTGTCTCCGGAGCTTTGATCCTCTTCCGTCTACCCGAACACAATGCGCTTTTGGTCGAAGGCTTGAAGAAAGCTGGTGTTAAGCCGTAGAGTTGGTCAGGATGCCAAAGCTCGAAACTATCGCAGACAAATCGTGCCAAGGGCCAATCCAATTTTAGCGCAATGTCCTCGAAAGGTTCTAGGCTCTGGACCTATAAACGGGTAGCAATTTCAACGGCAGCTTCCATCAGCACCGGACGTTCGTCGAAATCGCCGCTATGACCGAGTTGCGGGACCTTACTGCCATTCGTCCCAATGATTTGAATGACCGCTCATGGTTCCAATGTAGTCAGGCATCTTCGGCTGAGCGCGCCGTTAGCCATGTCACGACATTGACGACCGATTCATTGGTTTTGGCGGTTCGTGGCATGAGGACATAGAAATCATTTCCGCTCGCGTCCCAAGCTGCACCAACCTCGATCAAACGTCGGGCTTCAAGGTCATTAGCCACCAGAAACCGGCTTACCAACGCCAAACCTTGCCCGGCGATTGCTGCATCGACCGCAAGGGAGGTTTGGCTCAGACGAAGGTGACGAGGAGACTGGTCCCGTACGCCTAAATGCGCAAGATAGCTGGGCCATAGGTCATGGGTATCATGGACCTTCGGCTGGTTGGCGAGGTTTTCTGGGTCAAGATGAGCCTCACCTTTGGCCGCAAACTTTGGCGCGGCGACAGCGATTAGCGACTGCTTGAACAAGAGCGTTACGTCCAGCGATGCGCCAAATGGCGGCGATCCCTGGCGCACTGCAAGGTCTATCCCGTCGCTGTGGAAGCTGGAAACTCTTTCGGTCGCCATAATCCGCAAATCGATATCCGGGTGCGCTGCGGTGAAGTCCGGTAGGTTGGGGATCAGCCATTTCGCAGCAAAGGTCGGTGTGACACTGATAAGAACTTTATTCGGCTCTGGTTTCAGTTCGGCAGTTGCGGCTCGAAGGTCTACGAACACTCCGGCAATGCGGTTGTGATAGCTGCGCCCGACTGGCGTAAAAGCCAAGCCTTTCGGCACCCTTTCAAACAAGACCACATCAAGATGCGCTTCGAGCTGGCGTACCTGTTGTGCAACGGCCCCTTGCGTAACGCCCAATTCATCGGCGGCTGAGCGGAAGCTGAGGCGGCGACCGGCTGCATCGAACGCACGCAAACTGTTGAGCGGGGGAAGTTCGGTCATTTTTCAATAGTAATTCTACTGTCATGCAACATCAATTCTGAATCGAATTTCACCAAAAAAATAACCATGTATGGTTCAATCAAGAAAGGATACTCGACATGACAGTAGAAAAAGTAGCTTTGATCACGGCTGGCGGCAGCGGCATGGGCGCGGATGCAGCCCGCAAATTGGCAGAAGATGGGTTCAAAGTCGGCATCCTGTCCTCGTCCGGCAAGGGTGAGGCGCTCGGCGGAGAACTCGGCGGCTTTGGCGTGACTGGCTCTAACCTTGATGGAGAAGCGCTGAACGCTCTGGTCGAGGGTGCGAAGGATCGTTGGGGCCGTATCGATGTCTTGGTGAACTCTGCTGGCCACGGACCGAAAGGACCGGTTCTCGAAATCAGCGACGACGATTGGCATCAAGGGATGGAAGTCTACCTGATGAACGTGATCCGTCCGACAAGGCTTGTCACACCCACAATGCAGGCGCAGCGCGGCGGGGCGATCATCAACATCTCAACCTTTGCGGCATTTGAACCTGACCCTCTTTTCCCAACGTCGGGGGTCTTCCGGGCCGGGCTTGCTGCATTCACGAAACTCTATTCGGATAAATATGCGTCCGAGAACATTCGCATGAACAACGTCCTTCCGGGATTCATAGACAGTCTGCCCGAAACCGATGACCGCAAAGCGCGTATTCCCATGGGGCGCTACGGTTTCGCTTCGGAGGTGTCTTCTCTCATTTCGTGGCTCGCCTCGAATCATGGTGGCTACATGACAGGACAAAACTTGCGTCTCGACGGAGGATTGACACGTGCAGTCTGATACCTTGGCGCTCGCGTCATCGCGCGAGCGCCTTGTCTTCGCGGTCAAGTGGGGCGCATCCGCAGTTCAGATCATGGGATACACCGCGACCGGGTTTGGCTGGACACCATGGAACCTCTACCTGTTTCTTGTCGGAGTCGTGGGTTGGTTCGCCGTCGGCGCTCTATGGAATGACAAGGCGCTCATGCTGGTCCACCTTGTCGCGCTAGGCGCAATGATTGCAGGTATGGCAAGCGGCTGACACAAAAGAGCGGTCATTAGTGCGTCTTGCAGCATCGGTCAAAGAGGGCTCAGTGCCGTCATCCGAGTGTTTTTGTCGGATGACCGCAATGCCGCGCGGAGCCGCCTTTGCGATGGTCGATTCCATTCCCTGAGGCATCGTGATTCAAGGTCGACAGGAGGATTGTCCATGTCGCATCTGTTCTGGCTCGACCAAGAGCGTCTCAACCGCATCAAGCATATGTTCCCAAAGCCACGCGGTGTTGCGCGTGTCGATGATCGCCGCGTTCTCAGCGGCATCATCCATGTCATTCGCAATGGATTGCGCTGGCGAGACGCTCCGTCCGATTATGGGCCACACAAGACACTTTACAACCGATGGGCTCGATGGTCCCACATGGGCGTCTTTGCACGTATCCTGACCGAATTAGCCGCTCAAGGCGATGAAACAGGCACGCTAATGATTGATGCGACGCATCTGAAGACCCATAGAACAGCGTCCAGCATGGGGCTCAAAAAAGGGGGCGCGGCCGCCTGATTGGCCGCACCAAGGGTGGGCTGAACTCAAAACTCCATGCCGTAACCGATGCGGTGGGTCGTCCAATTCGGCTATTCATGACGGCGGGAAACGTCAGCGACTACATCGGAGCACGGGCACTTTTACCCTCACTACCTGCTGCGGAATGGATGTTGGCGGATCGCGGATATGACGCCGACTGGTTCCGCGAAAGCTTGAAAGAAAGAAGCATCAAACCCTGCATACCATCGCGCCGGAACCGCAAGGACATCATCCCACATGACACAAAGATTTATCGAATCCGCCACAAGATTGAGAACATGTTTGGGCGGCTTAAAGACTGGCGTAGGGTCGCGACCCGTTATGACAGATGCCCTGTAATCTTCATGTCGGCCATTGCGCTCGCGGCAACCGTATTGTTTTGGTTATGAGTCCAGAGCCTAAGCAATCGCTCATTGCTTCAATCGGCGACGACTGTTTCCAGCCCAAACCGGACATTCAACCCAGGACTTTGCAATTCCGGCTTGGCGGGCTTTTTGGTCGAAGAAATTTCTTGCACCAAGGTGCTGAGCCCAAAAAGTTAACAAATCAGACCGTTCCTCTAAGCCGATGTTTTTCCTATGGTTGGTAAGAAGTACCAAGTCGGGAGGTCTTAATGAACAAGCTTATCTCAGTAACGGGTGCCGTCTGCTTTGCTTTCACTGGAGCTTGGGCCGACGAACATACCCCGCCCAACATTCTTGTCATCATGGCAGATGACGTAGGTTGGGCGAGCGTCGGCGTTTACCACGGAGGTGTCAAAAGCATCGAGACGCCGAACTTGGATCGCCTCTCCTCTGAGGGTGCTCGTCTCACAGATTATTATGCCGAGCCAAGTTGTACTGCCGGTCGATCAGCTTTCATGACCGGACAATTGCCAATACGGACTGGTATGCACACGGTTGGACTGCCGGGAGATCCGGTAGGTTTAAACCCAGATGACCCAACGCTTCCGATGTTCCTGAAAAAGTTGGGGTATACGACGGGGCAGTTCGGAAAAAACCATCTAGGCGACCTCAATGAGTTCCTACCGACTGCAAAAGGTTTCGACGAGTATTGGGGTTGGCTCTATCACTTGAATGCTATGGAATATACGTCTGATCCGGATTGGCCAGACGACCCAGAATTCAACGCGCAATTTGCGCCTCGCAACATCATTCATTCATTTGCAACAGAGGAGGTAGACGAAACAGTCGACCCGCGATTTGGAAAAGTCGGGAAGCAGCGCATTATTGATGACGGGCCTGCGCCTCCTGAGCGCCAAAAGACTTTGGATGACGAAGTGACATCTTACACGAAAGACTTCATTTCTCGTGCAGTAGAGTCGGACACTCCGTTTTTTGTCTGGATGGCTCCAGCCCGTGCACACGTCTGGACCCACCTCAGCCCCGAATACGAAGCTATGTTGGGCAATGGGCGCGGACTTCAGGATGTTGTCATGAAGGAGTTGGACAACAACGTTGGTAACGTTCTCAGCCACCTTGAGGATCTGGGAGTCGCCGATAATACCATAGTGATGTTCACCGCAGACAATGGCCCGGAAACACTGACGTGGCCTGATGGTGGTACGACACCGTTTCATGGGGAAAAGGGTACTACTTGGGAAGGTGGCTTTAGAGTTCCTGCGATTATTCGCTGGCCGGGCAAAATTCCAGAAGGTCAAGTCTTGAATGGCATCTTCAGCGGAATGGACTGGATGCCAACATTTGTAGCTGCGGCTGGAGGTCCGACAGATCTAAGAGAAAAGCTCCTAGAGGGATATGAAGGCTATAAAGTGCATCTCGATGGCTACAACCAACTAACTTACCTGACAGGTGAGGATAAAGAGAGCAATCGCCGCGAGCTGATCTACTATCAGGGTACGGACCTCCAAGCAGTACGCTACAACGATTGGAAAGCGCACTTTGTCGTTCAAAACCATGGCTGGTCAGGCCCGAAGGAAGAGTTGGTCGCCCCCTTGCTTTTCAACCTTCGCCGCGATCCTTATGAGAAAGCTGCGGATGAAAGCGGGATGTACGTCCGCTGGATGGGCGAGAAAATGTGGGCATTCGGTCCAGCCGCCCGTCTAGTGCAGGCACATCTCGCTACTTTCGAGGAGTTCCCTCCGCGCGGGAAGCCGGTCGCCAATCAAGACCATGTTGAAGAACAGACATCAACCGAAGGCGGCATCTCTCAGTAGAGGAAGCGAGGCAACCAATACGCCTTTCCCACCGCAGCGTGGGCATCCGGCTCGGATCATCGGATGCCCAAAATAACCGACTAGGAATTTCGCAAAAAGCGAAACCTCTACGAGAAGGAGTCCTCCATGAGTGCTAGATTAGTCCTTCTGCTTGCTGCCGTCGGCCTCGTGCCAATTGCGTTATCATACGGTCTGATGCCCGGCCGTTCGATCCCAGTTTTGCTGAGATTTCCGGTGGAAGGGACGAACCAAACCCACGTGTTCCGAGCGATTATGGGTCTTTACCTGGCAAACGCTCTGTTTTGGTTGGCGGCTGCTTCGAAACCAGAGTTACAACGCCCCGCGCTGTGGGTTCTATTTTTGTTTATGTCAGGACTGGCCGTTGGGCGCATACTAAGCATCCTTATCGATGGAGTTCCGAACGGGGTACTTCTCTTTTATCTTGCAGCCGAGATAGCTTTTGCAGCTCTGGCGGCGGTTTCTCTGAAAAAAGTACGAGGAAACAGGAAGTGGTAAAATGGTGAGGTCTGGCTTTGTTTTCTCGATGATCGCAACTTTATCAGTTTCGGCATCCGCTTTTGCACAATCTTCATCTGTCCAGACCGCGGTGGACGAAAACTTCTTAGAGCTTGAGACTGCCGTTTCCGAAGCGGGAGCTGCTCCAATCGCATCGATAGATCACGCGCGCCTGGCCAAGGCCGAAGGCGTCGAAATGCCAGCATCTCGTGTACTCGTTTTCTCTGATCCAGAGGTAAACACACCTATACTGGAGGAGAACGTACGTGCAGGTCTGGACCTTCCTTTTCGCGTTCTTTCATTCGATCAGGATGGTCGACCGCAGATCGAATACACAGACTCTCAGTTTCTCAAAGTTCGGCATGGTCTAATCAATACCCAAGCGTTGAATGCATTTGAGAACAAGTTGCTCGAAGTCCTGAACGACTTGGATGCAGCACCAGCGCCGACCAAAGGATTAGTTGCAAACCATGGCATCATCGAATTGCGATCTGAGCTCAGCGTTCCAGAGGCAGTGGAACGTGTCAGGACAGCTGTGATGGGACAGGACGATACAGTCTGGTTTGGGGAGATCGATTTTGCGGCCGAAGCGTCCCAACTGGGGACGGAGCTGCCGGATGCTGTTCTCTTGCTATTCGGCGGACCAGCGCCCGGTGGTGTGGCTATGGCGGACTTTCCGGCAATTGGTTTGGATGCCTTTTGCCAAAAACTATTGGTTTACGCGAATGAAGAAGGCGGCTCCGTAGTCATTTTCAATGACATCGCTGCTTTGGCGGAGTTGCACTACGGTTCTTCAGCCGAACCTCATCACGGTTTGAACAAACGGCTGACGGAGACATTTCGCAAGGCAATTGAGTAGCCGCTGTTAGGAAAACGCAAAAAACCTTTGCCGATTGGCCATCTTTTCGTCGTCCGCTTTGGGTTGATTTCAGCGGTTCTCAACGCAACAGGCCTACCACGCTTTGGGCCGTTCGTTAAACTTTGCAAAGGCCGCTTTCTGCGCATCGCTGACGTAGTACAGTCGGGATGCTGCGCGGCAGAGAAGCGAAGCTTTGCCCGATAAAGCGGAAGTTGACCCGAGCCATCTCAACATCCGATTTCGGTGCAGTGGGTAGCTCTCGAAAAAGTCTTCGAGGTGCGATGCTCGCCGAAGCCCGTCAAATTTGCGATGGACTAGTGTTGTTTCAATATTTGCGGCATGGGCCGGCACTTCTAGTGGTCTTGGTCTTTGTTCTACTTTTGCACGCTTATGCCTCCTGATTTTGGTCTTGCACGCTTATGCTTCACGCGTTGCACAGTTATGGTGTTTCATCAAATTTGTCGCTCTTTAAGCTATTGTTTTTAAAAGATTTTTTTGCACAACCTATGCGAGAAAATACTGATTCGTGCACGCTTATGCTCAATTTGCACCCTAATATCACACACTATGAATCTAGGTCCGGATTTTGGCGCGTTCTCAGCGGCTTTTCTGATATCAGCGCCATGTTGAGACGCGCAGGTGCATGCTCTTGCGAGAAAATAGGAAAGACCCCGGAGTTTTTTCTTGCCGCAGGGTAAGTGTTAAGGTACCCGCGTTTTACCGGTCCCGATGTGGCTAAGAGGGAATCCGAGGTGCCTTTTGGTGCCAACCGGAACTGCCCCCGCAACTGTAGGCGGCGAGCGCTGTCCATTTCCGTCACTGGGCCATTTTGGTCTGGGAAGACAGGACAGACAAAGACCCGTCAGTCAGGAGACCTGCCGGTATGAAACCGAAACACACCGGGCGGGGTTGTCCGGGGAGGTTGCCGAAGAAACGCGCCGGGCGGTCTATTTTCTACCCTGCGCTCACGGCAGGCAGTAAAGCGTCTGTTGCTTCGGTAAATGCCCATTCACCCGTTCTCTGGTCATTGACACATGGAGATCGATTGTCATGTTTCTACGCACTGGCCTGATTGGCCTTTCCTTGCTGGCTACCAGCGCTGCCTCCGAAGGAAACTTTCCCCTAACTATCGAAAACTGCGGTCACTCGGTCACGTTTGACGCGCCAGTGACGTCGTCAGTCACGGTCGGCCAAGCCGCGACCGAGGTGCTTTATGCGCTGGGTCTGGGCGAGCAGGTTCTTGGAACCTCGGTCTGGTTCAACGAGGTGCTGCCTGAATATGCCGAGGTGAATGCCAAGGTAGAGCGTCTGGCAGACAATGATCCCAGCTTTGAAAGCGTTGTTGCCAAGCGGCCGGGACTGGTCGCAGCGCAATATGAGTGGCATGTCGGACCCGAGGGCATCGTCGCCACGCGTGAGCAATTTCACGAACTGGGCATTCCAACGTACGTAATGCCTGCAGATTGCATCGGCAAAGACAATACAGTCGGCGGCGATGGCACCCGCCTGCAAGCGTTCTCGACCGATACGCTGTATCAGGGTATCGAAGAACTGGCGGCAGCCTTTGATGTATCCGAACGCGGCACGGACCTGGTTGCCGAGTACAAGGCCCGCGAAGCCGCAGCCGTCGCCAAGGCGCAAACCGTGAAGCTGGACGATGTGTCAGCCGTATTCTGGTTTTCCTCTCCTGAAATGGAAAGCGACCCGTTTGTGGCCGGACAGAAAGGCGCACCGGGATACATGATGAGTAAATTGGGTATCCGCAACGTCGTCGAGACGGATGAAGAATGGCCAACAGTGGGCTGGGAAACCATTGCCAAGGCCAATCCGACGGTGATTGTTATCGCCAAGATGGACCGCCGTCGCTTTGCTGCGGACGACTACCTGAAAAAGCTGGAGTTCCTGCGCACTGATCCGGTGACCAGCCAGATGGATGCGGTCAAGAATGACCGGATCGTCATTATGGATGCGCAGGCCATGGACGCCACCATCCGCGCAATCCCGGCGCTGGAGGATCTGGCCGAGAAGCTGGATACCATCGGAAACAACCTGTGAACGAGGTCGCCGCAATCTTACGGCAGGGTTTCAAGGCTGCGTGCCTTACCGTGCCATTGTTGATTGCGGCGGTTCTTGCGGGCGCGATGATCGGGGAAACCTCTCTGTCGCCCGATTTGGTTCTCTCCGTTCTGGCCAACAAGCTGGCCGGAGCGGACTTTCCTGTCGACCCAATTGATCAGGGTATTATCTGGAGCTACCGGATTCCTCGCGCTCTGGTCGCTGCGTCCTGCGGTGCCGGTCTGGCTGTCGCAGGGGTCGTGTTGCAGGCTTTGCTGCGAAACCCGTTGGCCGACCCTTACATTTTGGGCATTTCTGCCGGGGCCTCGACGGGTGCCGTGGCTGTAACCATCGCTGGTTTGGGTGGGGGGGCTTTGTCGCTGTCTTTTGGCGCGTTCAATGGCGCGCTTTTGGCTTTTGGTTTTGTCGCGTTGCTGGCCCGAGCCGCTGGCGCAGGGGGCGGACGGGTTGCGACGGCACAGATCGTCCTGGCGGGAATTGCCGGGTCTCAGTTGTTCAATGCGCTGACGGCCTTCATCATCGCCAAATCCGCCAATGCCGATCAGGCGCGCGGGATCATGTTCTGGCTGATGGGAAACCTCAGCGGCGTGCGCTGGCCGGATGTGTATCTGGCCATTCCGGTGGCCCTTGTCGGTTGGCTCATTTGCCGCTTTCACGCCAGAGCACTGGACGCCTTTATTTTCGGCTCTGATTCAGCGGCCTCGCTGGGCATATCGGTACGTCGGGTGCAGGCAACCCTGATCTTTGCGACCGCGCTCACGACAGCTGTCATGGTTTCTATCGTCGGATCCATTGGCTTTGTCGGGCTGGTCATCCCTCATGCTGCCCGGTTCCTTGTGGGACCGGGGCATCGCAGGCTTATCCCAACCTCCGCCTTGATCGGAGCGGTCTTCCTGATCGGCGCAGATATCGTGTCGCGCATCATCATCCCGGGTCAGGTTCTGCCGATTGGGGTGGTCACCGCTCTGATCGGTGCGCCTGCCTTTGCCGTAATTTTGGTGCGCGGCCAGAGGAGCGCCCGATGAAGATCGAGGCGCAAAACCTGACATATTCCGTTCGCGGCAAGACTTTGCTGTCAGACGTATCCTTTGTCGTGGAGCCCGGCGAAACACTTGCTTTGGTCGGACCTAACGGTTCGGGAAAATCAACGCTGATGCGCCTGCTGGCGGGGTTGGTACGTCCGGTTTCAGGAAAAGTCGTCATAGCGGGTCATCCCGTTTCGCATTTGTCGCGCAGACAAATTGCCCAACGGATTGCCATCGTTGAACAACAGGCTGATACGGCCGAACGCGTGACTGCACGATCCGTGGTCGAACTGGGCCGCACGCCCTGGCTGTCGGCCTTACGGCCGTGGCGCGCCGAGGACACCTGGCAAGTCGACAAAGCCCTGCAAACCGTGGAAATGGCCGATATGGCACACAGAGAATGGGCGACATTGTCGGGAGGAGAGCGCCAGCGACTGCACATCGCACGCGCTTTGGCTCAGCAACCGGGACTCTTGCTTTTGGACGAACCGACCAACCATCTGGACATTCATCACCAACTGTCGATCCTGAACTGTGTTCGAATTCTAAAAGTGACGACAGTGATGGCGCTGCACGATCTGAATCAGGCGATGGCCTGTGACCGGGTGGCTGTTTTGTCAAAAGGGCGGCTGGTCTCTCTTGGCCCGCCCGAACATGCCCTGTCTTTGGAAACCGTTTCAGAAGTTTTCGGTGTCAAAGCACAGTGGGGGTATAGTGCCGGCGGGACAGAACGATTTCTGTCCTATCATCTGGACTGACGGATTCCGATCGCTTCTGGTCGTACAGGATATCAGTGTCGTCAGCGCAGCATGTCAGATACGTACAATCTACGGCCTCAAAGCCATATTCCAACGGCGCGCAATCTTGACTTGGGTTTCCTCACAACCCGTCAAGTTGCCCGTCGAATGCTGTCTTGATTCTGACCTGTATTGGATTCGTTCGTATTTTTGCCTTCAAAGATGATCAGCAGGCGCGTTGTCCGAGCGTGGGTCGACCAAACCTCAATGATATGTTCACTACTTGTTTTGAACCGTGAAACAGATTCCTTTTGGAAACCTCTGAGGCCTGACACAAATCACGACACGCCATCAGGTCGAACAGATTGCGGCGACCGCATGTCGATATTGCAGATTACCCACAATCAAAGCCTCAATCTGAGCCTTAAATTAACGGTAGATTAACGAAACAGGGCACAACAAATCTCTGGATGACAAGTTCTTGATATACTTATGCCTATATCGAGATTTATTGGTGGGTAATCCTGCCGGTCTGTTGACTAGTCCAGTTTTTAACGAGGGGGTATCCCGGCAGGATCAGGGGGTGCCAGATCAGGCCAGTTCGAGGCCAACAGATCGCGGCACCCCCGCCGGTAAGCGCGAACCAGCAACCCATCTTTTTCAGTTGATCTTGTTGCGTTGCGCGTGCGGCGTGATGCCGAAACTGGACCTGTATACCCTAGAGAAATGACCCGGATTTTCGAAGCCGCAGGCCACGGCGACTTCGGTAACCGACGCCTCGGTTTGCAAAAGCAGCTTCCGGGCCCGTTCCAGCCGCATTTCCATAAAGTACCTTTTAGGGGAAGTGTTTAGGTATTTGCCAAACAACCGTTCAAGTTGACGGGTGGAAATACCCAATTTGTCTGCAATGAAGGATGGGGAAACTGGGGTTTCCAGGCTGTCCTGCATAATGTCTATCGCCTTTGCCAGGTGGGCATTGCGCATTCCATTGCGCGACTGCAGCGAAACGCGCTGCTTGGCGGTCGCATTACGCACCGTGTTATAGACCATTTGATCCGCAACATCGGTGGCCAGCTCTTCGCCATGGTCGCGTTCAATCAGGTGCAGCATCAGGTCTGCGGTCGCGGTCCCACCTGATGCGGTAATGTGTTTTTCGTCGGCGACAAAGACGCTGCGCACCAGATTGATATCCGGAAAGGCTTCCATGAACGCGTCGTGGTATTCCCAATGGATCGCCGCCTGCATACCGTTGAGGAACCCGGCCTCGGCCAGCAGCCACGCGCCGGAACACAATGCCCCGATCCGCGTTCCACGCGCTCGTTCGCGCCGCAGTGTGGCCAGAAGGGAACGGGTCACGTGGTCACGCATGTGAATGCCCGACAAAACAAAGAGCTGATCGCACTTGGACAGTTCCTCAAGTCCGGAATGCACGAGGGTGACGGACCCATTGGAAGACACGGCCTGCTCGCCCTGTTCGGATACAAATGACCAGCGATACAGCTCTTCGCCACTTACAAGGTTGGCGATTCTCAGCGGCTCGACCGCACAGGAAAAGGCGAGGTGCGAAAACTCCTCGACCAGGATGAAGGCGAAGTGCTGCGTCTGAGGCATGAGCAGGACCATTTCCAAACTGGGCCGACGCCCGAACGTGAGTCTATTTTGCAGACATCCATGCTGCACGAGATTTTTTTGTATACAAGTTGTATTTTTTAGAAATACAAAACTGTGACCTCCGCGATTCGAACGCAGCTGCCACAGGACTTAGTGAGGCCAAAGGATGAAAGACGAAGCCAAGTCGCGCAAAAATGCGCTAAGAGAACACCTGAAGATGTCCATCCTGACGCTGCGCCTTCGTCCAGGTGACGATCTGGATGAGGCGCATCTGTCCGATGAATTCGGCCTGTCGCGCACGCCTCTGCGCGAAGTGTTTCGTCAACTGGCTGGCGAAGGCTATCTGGATCTGCGAAAAAACCGCAGTGCCCGTGTTTCGGAAATGTCCTACACCACACTGCGCGATTTCTTCCTTGCCGCGCCGATGGTTTACGGGGCCATCCTGCGTCTGGCGGCAGTGAACGCGACTAACGCGCAAATCGAAGAACTGAAAGCGGCTCAGCAAGCATTCAAAGCTGCCCTTCGTTCAGGGTCGGCCGAAGATCGCGCACTTGCCAACAACCGTTTTCATGACGTGACCGGAGAGATGTCCGGCAATGTCTACCTGCTGCCGTCATTCAACCGGCTGCTGATCGATCATGCACGGATTGGCATGACATTCTACCGGCCACAGACAGTTGAAATGTCCGAAAACCTGTCGCTGGCCAGCCAACAGCATGACGCGATCATCGCAGCCATCGAGGCACGCGATGAGGCCGCGGCGGCGAAACTGGCCGAGGATCACTGGAACCTGTCCCGGGATCAGATCGGGATGTTCGTGATGCCTGACGCGCTGGATGTGCCGATGGGTATCCCACCATTTTCGAAACCCGCATGAGGACGGAATGAACCCGATTTTCAAGTTTGAAGGGATATATACCCCTGTGATCACCCCCTATCACGACGATGGTAGCGTGAACTGGGACGCCCTGTCCGACGTGATCGAATACCTGATCGAAAATGGTGTGCACGGCCTGATTTCCGGCGGATCCACGGGCGAGAATTATGCCCAGACCGTGGCGGAGCGGCTGGAACTGGCCAAATTCACGCATCAGCGCCTGAAAGGGCGGTTGCCCTTGGTGGTTGGCACGGGCGCGATGCTGACTTCGGACTCGATTGCGTTGGCCGCGGGCGCGCGCGACATCGGCGCGGACGCCATCCTGTTGGCAAGCCCGCCCTATTCGGTACCGACGGATCGCGAAAACGCGCTGAACGCGCTGGCCATCGACAAGGCCGCCGACCTGCCGGTGATGCTTTACAACTATCCGCACCGTACCGGCACAATGATGGGGGAAGAGTTCCTTGACCGCGTGGGTCGGAGCCGAAATTTCTGCGGCATCAAGGAAAGCTCGGGCGATATCAACCGGGTGCATCTGTTGGCGCGGGATTATCCGCATATCCAGCTGGGCTGCGGCATGGACGACCAGGCACTGGAGTTTTTCGCCTGGGGCGCACCATTCTGGGTCTGCGGCGGTTCGAACTTCCTGCCAGCAGAACATGTGGCATTGTATCAGGCCTGCGTGATCGAAGGCAACTTTGCCAAAGGGCGCCGGATCATGTCTGCGATGATGCCACTGATGCGGGTGCTGGAACAGGGTGGCAAGTTCATCCAGACCATCAAGCATGGCGTCACCATGAACGGGATCGACGCGGGTATCATGCGGCCTCCACTGAAGGGCCTGAACAAAGATGACAAGCGCGCGCTGGAACAGGTGACGCGCGTGCTGAGGAAGACAATCGCTGACATCGTGGCTGAGGGGTGACAAACATGGATCTGCTGACACAGGACGAGTACAAATCCATCGCCGCAGGTCTGAGCCTGCCGACAGGCGCCTTTATCGACGGCGCATTCCGTCCGTCGTTCTCGGGCCAGACCTTTGCGACAGAGAACCCTGCAACCGGTGAAAAGCTGACCGATATCGCATCCTGCGATGGGGCGGATGTGGATTTTGCGGTCGCGAAAGCTCGTGAGGCGTTTGACGATGGCCGCTGGAGCAAGCTGCATCCGTCTGATCGCAAGGATATATTGATCAGGTTGTGCAAGCTGATAACCCGCAACGCCCGTGAACTGGCCGTGATGGAGAGCATCGACAGCGGCAAGACGATCTTTGACTGCGAAACTGTTGATGTGCCCGAGACGATCCACTGCCTGAAGTGGCACGCCGAGGCGATTGACAAAATTTACGATCAGGTTTCGCCCGCCGGCGACGATCACATCGCTATGGTGGTGCGCGAGCCAATCGGCGTCGTCGGTCTGGTGCTGCCGTGGAACTTTCCGCTGCTGATGCTGGCATGGAAGATAGGGCCAGCACTGGCGGCAGGCTGTTCTGTTGTTGTGAAACCGGCGATTGAAACCACTTTGACGGCCCTGCGCCTTGCTGAATTGGCGATGGAGGCCGGTTTGCCACGCGGAGTATTGAACATCGTTCCCGGCGGCGGAGCCGAAGTGGGCGAACCCATTGGGCGGCACATGGATATCGACATGGTATCCTTCACAGGCTCAACCGTGACCGGCAAACGCTTTCTGACCTATTCGGCGGAAAGCAACGCCAAAGAGGTGGTCTTGGAGATGGGCGGCAAGAACCCAGCCATCGTGATGGACGATGCCGAAAGCCTGGACAGGGTGGCGGCGCATATCGTCAATGGTGCATTCTGGAACATGGGTGAAAACTGCTCGGCCTCGTCACGCCTGATCGTGCATAAGAAAGTGAAGGCCGAGCTGCTGGAGCGCATCGCGCATCACGCCAAACAATGGAACACGGGCGACCCGCTCGACCCCGAATCCCGCATGGGCGCACTGGTGAGCGAAGACCACTACACCAAGGTTTGTGGCTATCTGGATCAGGCCGAGAACGTGGTGATCGGTGGCAAGGCAGACAACGGGTTTGTCGAGGCCACCGTGGTCGAAGTGCCCGGCAACGACGCTGCATTGGCGCGCGAGGAAATCTTTGGCCCTGTCTTGTCGGTAATTGAAGTCTCGGGCTTCGATGAAGCGATCCAGATCGCGAACGACACCGACTATGGCTTATGCGCCTCGATCTTCACGGCCAATGTCAAACGCGCCATTCGAGGTGCGCGGATGATCCGCGCAGGCACCGTGACAGTGAACAGCTTCGGCGAAGGTGACATCACGACACCCTTCGGTGGTTACAAGCAATCGGGCTTTGGGGGTCGTGATAACTCGATCCACGCGCATGATCAGTACACCCAGTTGAAAACCATCTGGATCGATCTGGCCGATGACGCGGATGAGGCCGTCGGTTGAGCCGACATGACGCCAAAAGGCTACCCCGGCAGACAGGTCCGTCGGGATGGAACGCGATTCTGCCGCCCCAAACACCTCTGGCGGTGCTGGAACGGAACCTTACCGCGGATATCACAATAGTTGGCGGCGGGTTTGCCGGGCTCAGCGCGGCACGGCGGCTGCATCAATTGGATTCTTCGCTGAAAATCGTTCTGCTGGAAGCCGATCGCTTCGCGGAGAGCTCGGCAGGCCGGAATTCGGGGTTCATGATCGACTTGCCCCATGATTTGGCCTCGGATAACTACGCGGGCAAGGGATCAGAGGCAGATCGCGCCACCATTGCGCTGAACCGCAAGGCGATTGCCTTTGCGACCGAAGTGGCCTTCGATTGCGGGCTGTCAAAGGAAATGTTCGACCCTTGCGGCAAATACAATGCCGCCGCCACCAAAGCGGGCGACGCGCATAACCGCGCCTTTGCCGCGCACCTGACCAAACTCGGCGAGCCGCATACGCTTTATGATCAGCAGCAGATGCAAGAGATCACAGGCAGCCCGCACTATACCTCGGGGCTTTATGCGCCGGGAACAGTGATGATCCAGCCTGCGGCATATGTGCGGGCGCTGTCTGCCCGTCTGGCCGGGCAGATCAATGTATTCGAGCATTCACCCGTCATCCGTATTGAACAACAAGGCGCAGGCTGGGTGGTCAGCACCAAAAAGGCCAAGGTCAGCACCGGGCGGATCATTCTGGCCAACAATGGCCATCTGGAGAGCTTTGGGTTCTATCAGCGGCAATTGATGCATATTTGCCTCTATGCCTCGCTCACAGCGCCGCTGACCGACGCGCAGATCAAGACAATGGGCGGGCAGTCGCGTTGGTCCGTGACGCCTGCGGACCCATTGGGGACGTCGGTACGGCGTATTTCGGGAAGCTATGGGGATCGCATCCTGATTCGCACCTGCTCAAGCTTTCATCCAACAATCGAGACCAGTCCAATGAGGCTGCGCAATGCAGGCTGGGTGCATGACAGAAAGTTCAGGGAACGCTTTCCGCATCTGTCAGATGTGCAGATGGAGCATCGCTGGGCCGGTATGCTGTGCCTCAGCCGCAACGGATCGGCGGCGTTCGGCGAACTGGAGGATGATGTGTTCTCGGCCTGTTGTCAGAACGGTCTGGGTATCGCTCGAGGCACCTTGCAGGGAATAGGGGTGGCAGAACTGGTACTGCAAGGTGGATCAGAGATTGCAGATCATTTTCTGGCGCAACCGGACCTGCCGCGATTGCCACCCGAGCCGTTCGCCTCGTTTGGAGTAAACAGCTATCTGATCTGGAAAGAATGGCGGTCAGGCAAGGAATGAGGTCAAGGCAAGCTGAGCTTCGCCATGCGCCCTCCATCCACCGTATAGACCTGCCCGGTGACAAAAGCTGCATCCTTTGATGCCAGAAACGCGACGAGCGCCGCAACTTCTTCAGGACGTCCCGTCCGGGTGACAGGGTGGATTTTGGCAATGTCGCGACGGAATGCAGCCGGGTCGGGCATGGATTCAATGAAATCCTCATTCAGCTCGGTATCGACCCATCCCGGCGCAACCGCATTGCATCGGATGCCCTCGGCCCCGTGATCCACGGCAACGGCGCGGGTCAGGCCGTGCAACCCTGCTTTGGACGCGCAGTAAGCGGCGTGGCCGGGATTGCTGCCCAAACCTTCGATGGATCCGGTATTGACGATGGTGCCTTTGGTTTTGCGCAAGTAGGGCAGTGCGGCCTTGATCATCAGGAACGGTGCGGTGAGGTTGACCGTCAGGATACGCTGCCAGTCCTCATGGCTCATTTCCTCGACCGAGGCTTCCTGCATCATGCCGG
This sequence comes from Ruegeria sp. O4, assembly GCF_056535125.1. NCBI lineage: Bacteria > Pseudomonadati > Pseudomonadota > Alphaproteobacteria > Rhodobacterales > Roseobacteraceae > Ruegeria > Ruegeria sp. O4. Next base: position 20,075 of record NZ_JBQERO010000006.1, read on the forward strand.
CGTTGTTGACCAACACGTCCAGACGCTTGGCTTCAGCGATCACATTGCCGACCACCTGCTCGGGGCTGTTGGGATCGGTGAAATCAGCAGCGATTCCATGGAATTCGCTGTCCTCGCCGCGTTGGGCGGTAAAGACCTGTGCACCTTCGTCTTGCAAACGTCGGGCGATGGCCTGACCGATGCCGCTACGCCCGCCGGTGACCAGCGCTACTTTTCCATCGAAACGCCTCATGAAACGGGCTTCCCTCCGTTGACCTCGACCAACGTACCGCAAACATAGCGCGATGCGTCCGAGACAAGGAACATGATCACGTCGGCGATGTCTTCCGGTTCGGCGATCCGGCCCAGCGGTACGGTTTGGCCCAGAGAAGCCACCGCGGAATCGGGATCAAAACCCCGCTTTTCAAAGCCCGAGCGCAGCATCGGAGTATTCACTTCGTTCGGGCATACTGCGTTGATGCGAATGCCCTGATGGGCGTGGTCCATGCCCATGCACTGGGTCAAGGACGCAATGGCCGCTTTGGTCATACAATACACGGCGTGGTTAGGGCCCGGACGCAACCCCCAGCAGGACGCGGTGTTGACGATGGCCCCACTCCCTGCTTCGGCCATGATTGGAATCGCGGCACGGCAGATACGAAAGGGCGCTTCAACGTTGACCCCCAGTGACAGAGACCAATCCGCATCAGACGTTTCCGTGACCGACCCGCGCGTGATGACGCCTGCATTGTTGATCACGATATCGAGCCCACCCAGCGCCGAAGCCGCAGCCTGAGGTAAGCAATCAGAATAGGCGGGATCAAGTAAATCGCCGGGCAGATGTGCCTCAGCCTCGATGCCACCGACCGACCGGTCTGCGACGGCGACCCGCGCCCCCGCCTTGCGCAGGCGTTGAACGATTGACGCCCCGATACCACCGGCTGCGCCAGTGACCAGAGCCGATTTTCCATTCAGGTTCATAAAGTCATCCATTGTTAGAATGATGCAACCGGAGCACCGAATTGGCCTTCATCAGGAACCACGCCCAACCCCGGCCCGGTTGGCAGTTCAATATGCCCACCTTTGATCCGGATGCCGTTTTCAGGGTCGTAGTTTCCCTCGATATAAGGCGCAGCCAGCCAGACACCTTCCAGCAGGTCGGGCCGAACGGTGGCACCGATATGAGTACTGGCGGCAGCGATGATGTCTCCTCCCCAGCTGTCATCGCAGGTGTGTGGCAGGTTGCGCGCCTCGCAGATGTCGCGGAAAGCGCGCATCGGATGCAGACCGCCGATGCGGGTGACCTTCATGCCGAACCCATCGACCAAACCGGTGCCCGCTGCCGAAATCACGATGTTCAAGCTGGTGCTGTTTTCATCCATGTATATACCGTGTGCGACCTGAGGCCGGATCTTCTGCAAGTCTTCGATGGTGTTGCAGGGCTGTTCCATGATGAACGGGATTTCGGGGCATTCGCGGCTAACACGCAGGGCGTCGCGCGTGGTCCAGCCCCGGTTGCCGTCGACGGCAAGTCGCATGCCTGATCCTTTGACCACATCCCAGACTTTTCGGATGGTTTCGATGTCGATCTCGACCGGGCGACCCCCAACTTTGATCTGCAGACGGGGGTAGCCTTCTGCCAGCTTTTCGCCTGCCAGCCGGGCAATGTCATCGGGCGCGCCGACGCCAGTGGCGTAGTAGGATGGTACCTTGTTCGTGGTCGCACCGCCCAGCAGGTCACAGACCGGAACGCCCAGATGCTTGCCCAGCAGGTCATGCACCGCGATATCGATGGCCGCCTTAGCACAGGCATGCCCGTTCAGCACCCTATCCATCCGGCGATGCAGGGACAGGGGCAGCACCTCGACCCCGATCAAGCCAGGGGCCATTTCGGCAAGCGCTGCGCGGGCACCTGCTGCGTGCGCCTCGGCATATGTTGGCCCAACTGGGCAGGTTTCCCCCCAGCCAACCAGACCGTTGTCCGCCACAACTTTCACCAGCGTGGTATCCAAGGACCAGACCTGTGCATTGGCCATGGTGTAGGGTCCGTTTTTGACCGACAGGTCGTGGCTGTAGATGTGCAGTTCAGCGATCTTCATTTTGGTCTCTTGGTCTTGAACGAAAAAGAACCCGCCCGGTGTTTCGGGCAGGCCAGCACGGGGAGTTTGCATCAGTATGTCTGGTTTAGCTCATCTGCTGCCGGAATTTCCCTCTCACGGCGGGCGATATAGTCCAGAAGGGCGTCGTTCTTGGCCTCGTCCAGCTTTGGTTCCTGATACTCGGCTAAAAGCTTCCTCGCGTATTTCAGAGCGCGTTCGGTGATTTCAACTTCACCTTCCGCCACCCACTGTTCGATCGAGTTGTTGTCGAACAGTTCCGGCATGAAGAACGCAGTCTGGAAATTGTCCTGCGTGTGCGGATGACCCAGATAGTGTCCGCCGGGACCCACATCAGAAACCGCCGCCAACGCCTGATCGAAATCGTGCCATTTAGGACCTTCCGCCATCCGATAGGCCATCGCGCATTGTTCCGCGTCCACCACAAACTTTGCGACCGAACAATGCATCCCCGCCTCGTTCCAGCCTGCCGAATGCCAGATGTAATGGGCCCCTGCATGCAGAACAGCGCCCAGAGTTGTCGCGGATTCGTACCCGGCCTGCGCGTCAAACGTCTTGGCCCCACCCAGCGTGTTCGAAGTGCGCCATGGCACATCGTAAAAGCGCGCCATCTGACCAATCATGAAATTCATCAGACTGATTTCAGGCGTCCCTGCCATCGGTGCACCGGATTTCATCGAAACGGTTGACAGGTAGTGCCCCCAGATCGCTGGACAGCCCTTGCGGATCACCTGCGTATAGGCCAGCGCCGAAAGCGCCTCGGCGGTCAGCTGTGCCACGGTTGCGGGTACCGATGCGGGCGTATTGGCACCGCCCAGAACGAAGGGCGAGCACAAAACCGGCTGATTGCGACGGCAGAAGGCCCGCAGCGCTCCCAGCATGGTTTCGTCCCAGACCAGAGGGCTGTTGCCGTTGCAGTTGCCGGTGGTAACAGGATGGTCGTCAATGAAACCTTCGCCGAACAGGATATCGCACATGTCCATCACGTCTTCGGCATTCCTGGGCGAGGTGGTCATGCCCATAAAGGTTTTGTCCGAGTATTTCATCGACGAATAAGTGATGCGCAAGTGCCGCTGGCTGATCGGGTGATCGTAAGGTTCGACGATATGATGGGCCGAACTGTGCAGTGCGGGCATCATGTGCGACAGTTTGTGAAACATCGCCAGATCGTCCAGCGTCGGGTTCCGGCGAACGTCGTCAAGATCACGAAGAAACGGCGCGCCGGTCATCGGCACGAAGATCGAGTGCTTGCCGCCGAGTGCGAGGTTCTTTTGCGGATCGCGCGCGTGATAGGTGAATTGCGTCGGAATGGTCGCGATCAGCTCGCGCACCATGTTGCGGTCCAGAAAGACCAGCTCTCCTTCGACCTTTGCCCCCGCTTTCTTCCAGTCTTCCACTGCGGTCGGGTCGCGGAACTGGACACCGACGTTCTCAAGAATATCCATGGCGGCCTTGTCGATAGCCTCAACCTGGCTTCCGTCCATAACTTCGCAATGCGGGATGCCGCGGGTCAGACCCGGCAGCATGTCGAAGTTCGGCGCTGTGCGAAGAGCGCGGCGCGCGGAACGCCCACCAGCGCGTGTAAGAGTACGGGTCGACAAGGGGCAATCCTCCTGTTTTGAATCAGACTGACGGAATTACGCGCCGTTCACCTCTCTGATTGCGATATGTGTTTGCAGGAAGCGACACCGCCCTGATGACGGTTTTTCGCCATGTCTGTTCACGTAAGGTCGTTCAGTCATTTTACCTTGTGTGACCTACTTCACTGCCAATCACGTGCAGACATCTGCAACAGATATCCATAAAGTTGTTTCAGGAGGGGCGCTTCAATGCACTACACGACAGAGATGCTGATCATCGGTGCCGGGTTCTCGGGTCTGACGATGGCGCTTGAGGCGCGCAAGCGTGGCATCAAAGATATCGCCATTCTGGAAAAGGCCGAAGATATCGGTGGCACGTGGCGCGAGAACACCTATCCCGGCGTCGCCTGCGATGTGCCTTCGCATCTGTATTCCATGGCAACCCACCCTAATCCGCACTGGAGCCGCGCTTATGCCGGTGGCGCAGAGATACAGAAATATCTGCAAAATGTCGCGCATCAGGAAGGGTTGTATGATCTTTGCCACTTTGGGCAGGCGCTGAAATCGGCAAAATGGGATGGCACGCTTTGGCAGGTCGAAACCATGGATGGCCAGTTCTGGTCGGCCCGGTTTCTGGTCTCGGCCATCGGCGCACTGCATCATCCCAGCATTCCGGATATTCCCGGCGCCGACAGCTTTCCCGGCCCCTGTTTTCATTCGGCCGAATGGGATCACACCGTCGATCTGACCGGAAAGCATGTGGCTGTTGTCGGCACCGGGGCGTCAGCCGTTCAGTTCGTGCCCGAGATTGCCAAGGTTGCGCGCCACGTCACCGTTTTTCAGCGCAGCGCGCCTTACGTCATGCCGCGCCCTGACGGCCCGATCGCGCCTTGGGTGCGCAAACTATATGCCTACCTTCCCCTGCTTCCGCGCATCCGGCGCAAACTGATTTTCATGTTCTTCGAGTTTCGTCACCGCGTGTTCAGGGGCGAGGAACGCGCGATGAACTTTGCTCTGAAGATGTGGCGAAAATCGTTGGAAGGCGCGATTGCCGACCCAGAAGAACGGCGCATTCTGACCCCGGACTATCGAATTGGGTGCAAACGCATTCTCAGTTCAAATGACTGGTACCCGGCGCTGGCCCGCGACAATGTCAGCGTCATTCCGCACGGCGTTGCCAGTATCGATGGCAACAGCATCCTCGCGTCAGATGGCACCAGGGCAGAGGCAGACGCGCTGATCTGGGGCACCGGGTTTCAGGTCACCAATGTCGTAGAGAGGTTGGATATTACTGGCACAGATGGGCTAACGCTGCGGTCGGCCTGGACAAACGGGATGTCTGCTCATCTGGGCACGGCGATAGCCGGTTTTCCCAACTTTTTCATCCTTCTGGGGCCTCATACCGGGCTTGGGCATAATTCGGTCGTGTTGATGATCGAAGCCCAGGTCGGGCATATCGGTCGGGTTCTGAGCGAGATGCAGCACAAGGAACTGTCGGTGATCACCCCCGATGCGGCGAAACAGGCGGCCTTTACACAGGAAATGCAGGACCGCCACGCGGACAGTGTCTGGCAGACCGGAGGCTGCACATCCTGGTACATTGATGCGGATGGGCAAAACACGACGCTTTGGCCCGGAACAGTTGCCGAATTTCAGAAACGCATGTCACAATCGGGATTGGAGCAATACATCCCTATTAGGACCGGAGACAGCTAGATGACAATTTTTCTTAGCCTGGTTGCGGCCTTTGCCGTCTTTCTTCTGACCATGGCCCTGTGGACCCGGCGTATAACCCGTCAGGGGCTAGAAACCGTGCCGCAGATGGGCCAGATCGTGCCCGTGCAGGGCGGTAGCATCCACTATGTGGAAAAGGGCAATCCGGACGCGCAGACGGTTATCCTGATTCATGGTCTGGCTGGGCAGTTACAGCATTTTACCTACGCGTTGGCAGATCAACTGGCCGAGGATTTCCACGTCATCGCGCTGGATCGCCCCGGTTGCGGATATTCAACCCGGGATACGGCAGAACTCGCACAATTGCCGCAGCAGGCCGCGATGATAGCTGAGTTTCTTGAAACCAAAGGCGTGAATCAGGCCGTGCTGGTCGGGCATTCACTGGGCGGTGCGGTGTCGCTGGCACTGGCTTTGGATTACCCCGAGCGGGTATCCAGCCTCGCTCTGTTAGCACCACTAACGCACAGGCTGCCTGAAACACCGGTGATCTTCAAACCGCTCGAGATTCGGACCAAATGGCTGCGCAGTCTGATTGCCAACACGATTGCAGTGCCCATGGCCTCAAAAACAGCGCCGCACAGTCTGGGCGTGGCATTTGACCCTGAAACCCCTCCAAATGACTTTCTGGACCGTGCGGGTGGTGCGCTCGGGCTGCGCCCGTCGGCCTTTGTCACGGCCTCGCAGGACGTTATCGGGTTGGATGCCAGTTGCGATGCGCTGGTGGCCAGATATCCTGAGCTATCGGTCCCCGGTGGGATATTGTATGGCCGTCAGGACGCACTTCTGTCCCCTGCCCTTCACGGACCGCCGATGGTCAAATATGGTCTGAGCTATGAAGAGCTCGACGGTCTGGGTCATATGATCCTGATCACAGAACCGGAGATATGCGCCGCGTTTATCCGCAGAACGGTGGACACCACGATATTCCGTCAGACGCCCTTGCAGGACCCGGTGAAAGAGCCCGTGAAAGAATTCCCCGGTTAGGGCGATTTCCCTCTTGACCCTCCCCGGCCCCTCGCTTACATCGCCTCTCACTCACGGCGGAGTAGCTCAGTTGGTTAGAGCAGCGGAATCATAATCCGCGTGTCGGGGGTTCAAGTCCCTCCTCCGCTACCAATTCCCCAGAGCATCAAACCGAAACACCAGTTGTGGTTTTCCTTATGATTTCAGCGCTCATCGATCCGGCGGAAGATCGAGATATGGTGCCGCGCGTGTGATTTCGACAGCGTCCTGTACCCCGTTCGTATTCAAGTGGATGTTCAGCTGGCCAGTCCCACTGAACCGCGCGAAATAGGCGAACTCGATCATGTTCAGCGCATTCATATCCTGACACTGAATGACATAGTCCGCCTGAAACTCCGAGTGACTCTCCTCCGTTGTGGAGCCTGTGACTGCGTTCGCCTCGCCACTCTGCCGTGTGATACCATATGTCAGAACCACATGGGCAGTCACCGTAGAGCACCCAGCTTCGGGAGGGGTTACGAACAGGTCCAGCGGGTCGGAAAGCTCTGACATTGCTATGGCCACACGCGTGCGGTTGTCATCGTTTTCAACCGGAGATTCGAACCCGACGATATCCATGCTGGGCACCCGGAGTGCCAACGAAAACCCGGTTTCAGAAAACACGATATCGATCTGGCCCGAACCGTGGTGATGAGGCGTGGAAACCTGCGTTGCTTGCGCTGCAAGTGCCGCAGGAAACAGGAATAAGGCCAGAACCACGCGCTTCATGAACCACAAACCACCTACAAAGAATCACTGGGATGATTTTAGCCCGAAACATGTACCGCGCAATGTGATCCACCGAATCAAACCCCCGCCAGATATGGGGATGGCGACCATCAGGTCAGCAGCTCCTTTTTCCGACAAAAAAACTCAGGTTGACAATGTTGACTTTTTAACTCAGTTATTTCAACAAAAGCCGCCGTGGGAACAAACCCGCCTGATTTGACAGTTCAGACAAGAAAGTAACGACCCCTATGACCAAGTTGTTTGCAACAGCCAGCGCTTTGACCTTTTGTACAACCGCTTTTGCCTTTGCCGGGGATGTGCCTGCAAAAGTGGATATTCTGGAAACCTACGCCAATATTGCCGAAGCCAAGTATGACGACAGTCTGACTGCGGCGAAGACGTTGCGGGATACAGTCGGTGCGCTGATTGCCGAACCATCGGACGCGACCCTGACTGCGGCACGGGCAGCATGGGTTGCAGCGCGTGTGCCTTATCAACAGACCGAAGTTTATCGTTTTGGCAATGCAATCGTTGATGACTGGGAAGGCAAAGTAAACGGTTGGCCGCTGGATGAAGGTCTGATTGATTACGTCGACGCGGCCTATGGTGGTGCGACGGATGAGAACGAATTTGCGGTTCTGAATGTCATCGCCAACCCCAGCTTCGAACTGTCGGGCGAAACCATTGACGCCAGCGAGATTACTCCGGAACTGCTGAGCGAAACCCTGCACGAAGCTGATGGTATCGAAGCCAACGTCGCGACAGGATATCACGCTATCGAGTTCCTGCTGTGGGGGCAGGACATGAATGGACACGGGGCAGGTGCAGGCAACCGTCCGGCAACCGATTATGCAAACGGCGATGCCTGCACCGGTGGCAATTGCGACCGTCGTGCCCAGTATCTGAGCGCCGCAACCGACCTGCTGGTCAGCGACCTGAGCTGGATGGCGGACCAGTGGAAGCAAGGCGGCGCGGCGCGCGCGGCGCTGATGGAAAACGAAACTGGGGGTGTCAGTGCGATCCTGACCGGTATGGGTTCACTGTCCTACGGTGAACAAGCGGGTGAGCGGATGCGTCTGGGCCTGATGCTGAACGACCCGGAAGAAGAACATGATTGCTTTTCGGACAACACCCACAACAGCCATTACTACGACGGGCTGGGCGTTCAGAACGTCTATCTGGGCAGCTATACCCGTATCGATGGCGCACCTGTATCGGGCGCATCGCTGGCCGATCTGGTAATCGCAACCGACCCGGCACTGGACGCCGAGATGAAGGCGAAACTGGCCGTCACGATGCAAGCCCTTGGCAGGATCAAATCGACCGCGGAAGCAGGATTTGCCTATGACCAGATGCTGGAACGCGGCAACGAAGGCGGTGAAACCCTGATCATGGCCGGCGTCAACGGCCTGATCGACCAGACCAAAACAATCGAGCGCATCGTGACCGCACTGGAACTGGACCAGATTGAATTTGAAGGATCAGACAGCCTGGATAACCCCGACGCGGTATTCCACTAAACAAGAACGCGCGCCGGGGGCTAGCCTGCCCCCGGCACACTCAACACGCTGACCCGCCAGCCCTTTGAACCACACAAACCCAAGCCAACATTCATGATTGTCTGCCACTGCACCAACATCTCGGACCACGACATCCGCTCCGCCATCGACTGGATGCGAACAGCCGACCCCCGAACCATCATCACCCCCGGCAAGGTTTACCGTGCTCTTGGAAAATCGGCGGATTGCGGCGGATGCATGCCTCTGTTTCTGGACACGATGCGGTCAAGCGATAATCTCGAAGTACCCATGCAACTCCGCGCACTGCGCGCGGCGGTATCACAGGAGAGTGCAGATGAAGGGCGATCCAAAAGTCATCGAATATCTCAACAGATCTCTGCGGCATGAACTGACTGCTGTCAGCCAATACTGGCTGCATTACCGGTTGCAGGAAGACTGGGGGCTTGGCCACATGGCCAAGAAAAGCCGCGAGGAAAGCATCGAAGAGATGGGCCACGCGGACAAGCTGATCGAACGGATCATCTTTCTGGAAGGCCACCCCAACCTTCAGAAGCTTGACCCGCTTCGGATCGGTCAAACACCAAAGGAAACGCTGGAATGTGACCTTGCGGCCGAGATCGATGCACGGGCCCTGTACAAGGAAGCGCGCGAATACTGTCGGGATGCCGGCGACTATGTCTCGATGTCGCTGTTCGAAACGTTGATGTCCGATGAAGAGGGCCATATCGACTTTCTCGAAACGCAGCTCGACCTCTATGAAAGGATCGGCGAAGCCAATTATGCGCAACTCAACGCATCGAAAATGGGCGAAGGCGAGTAGCCTTGTCGCCCTGTCGGTGGTGGCTTTCGCGGCCACCCCTTCCCTGTCAGCCGAGCTGCAGGATCTGCATCTGAATGTCACCCCCCGCACTGACGATGAACGCGCCCGAATTGCTGTTGTGACGGCGGCGCCCCAGGATTTCAACGCACCGCAGCAGTTTGAAGAACTGCCCGCCGGGGCTTCGACTGTTCGGGTCCGTACGGACGCGGATGCGTTCTCGCAACCGTCAGACAACCTGAGCTTTGAACAGGAGCTGAACTTCAAAGTCGGAAACGGACTGTTCAAGAAGGTCTGGGTTTCGTCGCCCTCATCGACACTCGCCTCTGACGGGTTGGGGCCGCTCTATAACGCGCGGTCGTGCCAGCGCTGCCACATCAAGGATGGGCGCGGACACACGCCAAACGGGCCCGATGACAACGCGGTTTCGATGTTCTTGCGGGTCTCGATCCCAGGCACGTCGGAGGATGGTTATGCAGCGATCGAAGATTACATCGCCACTCTGCCCGAGCCCACCTATGGTGGACAGATGCAGGATTTCGCAATGGCAGGTCATCCAGCGGAATACCGGCTGGACATCTCATACGAAGAAATCCCGGTAGAGCTTTCTGACGGTGAAACCGCCTCACTGCGCCGCCCGACTTATCAGGCAGCCGATCTGGGTTATGGCCCGCTGCACCCGGACGCGATGCTAAGCCCACGGGTCGCGCCGCAGATGATCGGGCTTGGCCTGTTGGAAGCGATCCCGGTCGAAGACCTGCTTGCCAAGGCCGACCCTAACGATTTCGATGGGGACGGCATATCAGGTCGCCCGAATATCGTCTGGTCAGTCGAGTTTGACGCCCCGATGATGGGCCGGTTCGGTCACAAAGCAGGGATGCCGACAGTGATGGAGCAATCGGCTGCTGCTTTTGCCGGGGATATCGGCATATCGAACCCACTCTACCCTGCTCCGCACGGGGATTGCACCAATGTGCAGGTGAACTGCATCCAAGCCCCGCATGGCGACAATGATGAGCGCGGCTTCGAGATCGATCATCAGGGTATGGACCTGGTCGCTTTCTACAGCCGCAATCTGGGGGTGCCGGGTCGCCGCGACATGGACAACCCCAGGGTCCTCCGCGGGAAAAAGGTGTTTCATGCAACCGGCTGCGCGTCATGCCACACACCGTCACATGTCACTCATCGGATGGAAGACCGGCCCGAGCACAGTTTTCAGCTGATATGGCCCTACACCGACCTGTTGCTTCATGACCTGGGCGAAGGTCTGGCCGACAATCGCCCCGAGGCCCGCGCAACGGGCCGGGAATGGCGCACGCCGCCTTTGTGGGGTGTTGGCCTGACCGAACGCGTCTCGGGCCACACAGAGTTTCTGCATGACGGGCGTGCGCGCGACTTGCTTGAAGCAATCCTGTGGCATGGCGGTGAAGCGCAGGCTGCCCGCGACACCGTTATCTCGATGCCCAAAGCCGACCGTGACGCCCTGATCCAATTTCTGGAGAGCCTCTGACCCATGCGAGTTCTTACCCTTGTTGCAGCGTTGATCATGCCACTTGCCGCGCAGGCACAGGATCGCGCGCCGATCCTGATGGATGTAACAGAAACCCATATCCTGCCCCGGTTCGACACGCTCCCGGAAACGACAGGCGCGCTAGTCAGCGCATCACTGGTTGAGTGCGATCCGACCTCACCGGAGCTGCGCGCGGCCTACGATGCGGCTTTCGATAGCTGGATATCCGCCAGCCACCTGCGGTTTGGTCCGACCGAGGTCGATGACCGCGCTTTCGCCATGGCGTTCTGGCCGGACACGAAAGGGTTCACCACCAAAGCCCTGTCCCAGCATATCGCAACCGAGGATGACGCCGTGCAAAGCCCGGAGACCTATGCCGAAACGTCCATAGCAGGGCGCGGGTTCTTCGCGCTCGAACGGATGTTGTTCGATCCCAATTACGCGGAACAGGGTAGTGCCGAATATCGCTGCGCGCTGATCAGGGCGATCACGGCGGATATCGATGCCAATGCCCGGGCGATGGCGCAGGACTGGCACAGCTATGCCCCTAGCCTTACCCAACCCCAAGAGAACAGGCGCTACCGGACGCAGGACGAAGCAATGCAGGAGCTGTTCAAGGCCTTGGCTACCGGTCTTGAGTTCACGGCTGACACTCGGCTGGGTCGCCCCATGGGGACATTTGACCGCCCCCGTCCGAACCGGGCCGAAGCGTGGCGGTCCGGGCGGTCTTTACGCCATGTAGAACTGTCGCTGATATCCTTGCGAGATTTAGCTGCACGGCTGTCTTTTGATCACCCCGAAATCGCGTCGGAACTGGACGCTGCGTTTGCACGTGCCATCCAGAACGCTCAATCCATTGACGATCCCTCGCTGGCCGGGGTTTCAGATCCCCAGGCCCGGTTCCGGATTGAGGCGCTTCAACAGTCGATCCACGATATCCGCAGCATCGCCGTGACCGAGCTGGGTCCGACATTGGGGATCAGCGCAGGATTCAACTCGCTGGACGGAGACTAACCCGTGACGTCACGCCGCCATTTTCTTGCCGGTCTTGCCGCAGCCACGATTTCCCCAGTCCGCGGGTGGGCCTCGGCCGGTTCGCCTGGTTTTCTGGCCGCAGGGCTGTTTCCCGACGGGTCCTTTCGACTTGCCGGGTTGAGCACATTGGGGAAAATCGTGTTCTCCGTGCCTCTACCCGAACGCGGACATGCGGCCGCTGCCCATCCACACAAGGCCTTGGCGGTCGCGTTTGCCAGACGTCCGGGAACCTTTGCCATCGTCATCGATTGCGCAACCGGCGCGCAGATTGCGCAGCTAAATGCCCCTGAAAGCCGACACTTCTACGGCCACGGCACATTCTCGGCGGATGGCGCGTATTTTTATGCCACCGAGAACGACTACGAAGCCGGGACAGGTATCGTCAGTGTCTGGGACGCTAAAAGCTTTTCGCGTCTGGGTGAGTTTTCATCTGGTGGAATAGGCCCGCATGACATGCGCCTGATGCCCGACGGGGAAACGCTGGTGATTGCCAATGGCGGGATCGAAACCCACCCCGAAACCGGGCGCACAAAGCTGAACCTGCCGACGATGGCACCCAACCTGAGCTATCTCACCCAGTCGGGTAGGATCCAAGAACAGGTGTCGTTACCTGACGAGCTTCACAAGAACTCGATCCGCCATCTGGTGGTGCGGAGCGACGGTCTGGTTGGCTTTGCCATGCAATGGCAGGGCAGCAAGTCCGAACACCCGCCCCTGTTGGGCTTGCATTGTCAGGGTGAAGCCCCACGCCTGCTGGCGGCACCGGATCACGAACAAAGCATGTTGCAGGGATACGCTGGCAGCGTCGCGTTTTCAGCCGACGCCGATATGATCGCAATAACCTGTCCGCGCGGCAATGCGCTGCACCAGTTCGACATAACCAGCGGCACACTCACCGGCGCCTTCGCGCTTGAGGATGTCTGCGGGCTTGGGGCCGGGGCGGGCGGGTTGGTCTTTACCACGGGAACAGGCGCTTTCGGGACATTGATGGGCGCGCGCCCAGCTGTTCGAACCCGCGCCGAATGCCAATGGGACAATCATCTGATCCCGATCCACCCGTCCGCGTAAAATTCGGAATCCCCAATCAGATAGTTTACACTTGGAAGAATCAAACTGCTGCCGTATTGGCGGGCGCGAAACTGGCACCCTACGTTAAGGACCGACTTGATTGAAACAGACGCCCGACGCACCGCATTCCATCTACGGAGTTGAGAAATGGGGAAAAGGCCTCATCGAGGTGACCGAACAGGGCGAGATCGGTCTGCGCAATCCCATGGCCCCCGAGGCAGCGGCGATTAGCCTGCCCGGTATCCTCAGCGATCTGGACGACCGCGGAATCAAGGCACCGATGGTCCTGCGCGTCGCGTCTTATCTGGAACACGAAATTGCCCATCTGAACGAGAGCTTTCGTGATGCGATTGCGCGCGTGGGCTACACAGGCAGCTATCGCGGTGTATTCCCGATCAAGGTGAACCAGCAGGCGCAGGTTGTTGACCGGATCGTCGAGTTTGGAAAGAAATACAACTATGGGCTCGAGGCCGGCTCCAAACCCGAACTGGTGATTGCGCTGGCGCATCGCCTGGCCCCCGAAGCGCTGATCGTGTGTAACGGTGTCAAAGATGCCGAATTCATCCAACTGGCTATTCTAAGCCGCAAGATCGGGTTCAACACGGTCATCGTTTTGGAAAGCCCGAAAGAGGCCGACACGGTAATCGAAGTTTACAACGAACTGGGCATCGAGCCCCTGATCGGTGTTCGGGTGAAGCTGACCAACCAGATCAGCGGCAAATGGGAAGAAAGCTCGGGCGACCGCTCGGCCTTTGGGATGAACACTGATCAGCTTATCGCCACCGTAGACAAGCTGAAAGACGCAGGGTTGCTGCACTGCCTCAAGCTGCAGCATTCACATCTGGGCAGCCAGGTTCAGGATGTCAACGATGTGCGCCGTGCTGTGGGCGAAGCCTGTCGCTATTACACCGAGCTTACGCGCGAAGGCGTGCCATTGACCCACCTGGATCTGGGTGGCGGCATGGGGGTCGATTACACCGGCGAAAAGAAAGCCGCCGAAAACTCGATCAACTACACGGTCGAAGAATACTGTGCCAATGTCGTCGAAACCGTGGCCTACGCCATGGACGAGGCAGAGGTGGACCACCCGACACTGGTCACGGAAAGTGGGCGTGCCGTGGTGGCGACGTCCTCGATGCTGGTCTTCAACGTGCTCGAAAGCACGCTTTACGATGCGCCCAATGGCCCCGAGGTTGATCCGGATGACCACCACTTGGTCTCGGACCTCGCCGCGGTGCACGGATACCTCTCTCGCGACCGCCTGCAGGAATGCTGGAACGACGCCACCTTCTATCGTAACGAGCTGCGCGCCCTGTTTCGTCGCGGCTATGTCGACCTGCGTCAGATGGCCCGGGCCGAACGGATATACCTGTCGCTGATGGCGCGGCTCAAGGCATTGGCCGCGTCAGAGGATCTGGAAACGGACCTGAATGACCAGCTTGAAAAGGTTGCTGACATCTATCACTGCAACTTCTCGCTGTTCCAGTCGCTGCCAGATGTCTGGGCCATCGACCAGCTGCACCCGATCGTGCCACTGCAATCTTTGAACCAGATCCCCGACCGTCGCGCCGTGCTGTCCGACATCACCTGCGACAGCGACGGCAAGATCGACCGGTTCATTCTGGCCGACGGTGTTTCCCCCAGCCTGCCGGTGCATTCCCTGCCCGAAGAGAACGAATACTTCATGGGTGTCTTCTTCGTTGGCGCTTATCAGGAGACTTTGGGCGATCTACACAATCTCTTTGGTGACACCAACGTGGTCACCATCGACCTGCGTCGGGACGGTGGCTTTGACCTGCTGCACGAACAAGAGGGCGACACGATCAGCCAGGTTCTGTCATATGTCGAATTCGACCCGCAGGATTGCGTCGCCGCCTTCCGCAAAATGGTGGATGAGGCGATTTCGACCGGCACCCTGAATGCCAAGGACCGCAAAACCCTGATGAGCGCTTACCGCGAGTCGATCAACGGTTACACCTATTACGAATAACCCCTGAGAGGAGATCACCCCCATGGGAACTTTGAGTGGCAAAACACTGGTTGTCGGCGCGGGCGGCGTATCCCACGCTGCTGTGCACAAGATGGCGATGAATTCGGATATCTTCACCGAAATCACGCTGGCCAGCCGCACGAAATCTAAATGCGACGCCATCGCCAGATCGGTGAAAGACCGTGTGGGTGTTGATATCGCAACCGCCGAGTTGGACGCCTACAAGGTCGAAGACACCGTAAAGCTGATCAAGGAAACCGGTGCTGAAATCCTCGTGAACCTCGCCCTGCCCTACCAGGATCTGGTGCTGATGGATGCATGCCTTAAGGCGGGCATCCATTACCTAGACACCGCGAACTACGAGCCGGAAGACGAGGCCAAGTTCGAATACCACTGGCAATGGGCCTATAAGGAGCGGTTCAAGGCGGCCGGCCTGACCGCCATCCTTGGTTCGGGCTTCGATCCCGGTGTTACATCCGTCTTTGCCAAATGGTTGAAAAAGCACAAGCTGGACACCATCCGCCAGATCGACGTGCTTGATGCCAATGGTGGTTCGAACGATCAGGAATTTGCCACCAACTTCAACCCCGAAATCAACCTGCGCGAAGTGCTGGCCGAAGTGCGCCACTGGGAAGGTGGCGAATGGAAGCACTCTCCCGCCATGACCCACAAGGTCGAATTCGACTTCCCCGCCATCGGCCCCAAGAACATGTACCTGATGTATCACGAGGAACTGGAATCGCTCTCGACCCACTTCCCCGAGATCGAGCGCGCCCGCTTCTGGATGACCTTCGGTGACGCCTACATCACCCACGCCAAGGTTCTGGAAAATGTCGGCATGACCCGCATCGACCCGGTGATGCATGACGGCAAGGAAATCATCCCGATCCAGTTCCTGAAAACCCTCCTGCCCGATCCCGGTGATCTGGGCGCGGAAACCAAGGGCAAGGCCTGCATCGGCGATATCGCCACAGGTCAGGCCAAGGATGGCTCCGGCGAAAAGACCTATTACATCTACAATATCTGCGATCATCAGGAATGCTACGCGGAAGTCGGCAGCCAGGCTGTCAGCTACACCACCGGTGTCCCCGCCATGATCGGCGCGGCGCAGGTGCTGAAAGGCAACTGGACCGAGCCCGGCGTTTGGAACATGGAACAACTCGACCCGGACGACTTCATGGCCATGCTGAACGAACATGGCCTGCCGTGGCAGGTCCATGAACTCGACGGCCCGGTCACCTTCTGATCCGCTTCAGCTTCATCTGGCCCTAAATATCCCGGGGGTCCGGGGGCAGCGCCCCCGGCCTCTCCACCAAACGGAGACGCCGGTTATGTCCGACATGATGACCACACAGGCCGGAGACGCCGGCGCCTTCCGCAATTTCAACCTCTCCCGTGTACCCAGCCCTTGCTTTGTCGTCGACGAAAAGGCGGTTGAACGGAACCTGAAAATCCTCGCTGATGTCGGAACCCGCTCCGGCGCGCATGTTCTCAGCGCGCTCAAGGCGTTTTCAATGTTCTCACTGGCCCCACTGGTGCGCCAACACCTCGGCGGCACCTGCGCCTCAGGTATCTATGAAGCGCGGCTGGGACGCGAGGAATATGGAGGTGAAGTCGCAACCTTCTGCGCCGGGTACAAAGACGCCGACATCGACGAAATCCTGTCGCAGTCGGATCACGTCATCTTCAACTCCGCTGCCCAAAAGGACCGGTTTCTCGCCAAAGCCCAAACCGCCAAAGTGCAGGTTGGCCTGCGCATCAATCCGGAACATTCCGAAGGCGAGGTTCCGAAATACGATCCCTGCGCCCCGTGCTCGCGCCTTGGCACACCAGTCAGCCAACTGACCGCCGACACGTTGCGCGGCGTTGACGGGCTGCACATGCATACGCTTTGCGAACAGGGGTTTGCGCCTTTGCAGCGCACCTGGGACGCTGTCGAACCGAAGCTCAAACCCTACCTTGATCAACTCAAGTGGGTGAACTTTGGCGGTGGCCACCACATCACCCGCGACGATTATGACCGCGACGGGCTGGTGGCTTTCCTCAAGAACATTCGCGAAACCTACGGCATTGATGTTTACCTCGAACCCGGTGAAGCAGTGGCGCTGGACGCAGGTGTTCTGATCGGTGAAATCCTCGACCTGCCGACCAACAGCATGAACCTCGCGATCACCGATATTTCGGCCACATGCCACATGCCCGACGTGATCGAGGCCCCCTATCGCCCCGCCCTGATGGATGAGGTCGAAACAGGCCATACCTATCGCCTTGGCGGCCCGTCCTGCCTGGCGGGTGACGTTATTGGCGACTACACTTGGGACAAGCCGCTGGAGATCGGACAGCGTTTTGCCTTCCTCGATCAGGCACATTACTCGATGGTCAAGACAAACACCTTCAATGGCGTCCCCCTGCCCACAATCGCCCTGTGGAACAGCGAAACAGACGAGCTGAAGATCATCCGGCAGTTCGGATATGACGACTTCAAGGACAGACTCTCATGAGCATTTTTCTCGACAGCGAATTGACCGCATCCGAACGCACCGAAGATGCCCGCTTTCGCGTGATCCCGGTGCCTTTGGAGCGCACGGTCTCTTACGGGTCCGGCACGGCCAAAGGCCCCGAAGCAATTATCGAGGCCAGTAATGAACTGGAACGCATCACCGGTCACGCTGAGCCCTGTGTCGAAGGGATTTTCACCGAAGAACCGCTGAATTGTGACGGCCCGTTGCCCGAGGTAATGGAACGCCTTGCGCAACGCACCGAGACTGCAATTCGGGCCGGAAAGGTGCCGGTCACTTTGGGCGGCGAGCATTCCCTCAGCTATGGTGCGGTGAAGGGTGTGGCCCGTGCGCTAAACCAACCCATCGGCATCGTCCAGATCGACGCCCATGCCGACCTGCGCAACGCTTATCAGGGCGAAAAACACTCTCACGCCTCAGTGATGCACCTGCTTGCCGAAGAAGGCGTTCGGCTCGCCCAGTTCGGTGTTCGCGCTTTTTCAACTGAAGAGGCCCAAAGCCGACTGAGAAACCACGTCTTTCACGTGGATGCCGAGGAACTGGTGACAGGTAACATCCATTCGGTCGACTTGCCTGCAGACTTCCCCGAGCTGGTCTATGTCAGTTTCGACGTCGACGGGCTGGATCCATCGCTGATGCCCGCCACCGGAACACCGGTGCCTGGCGGGTTGGGCTATTATCAGGCGCTGCGGCTGGTCGAGCACGCGCTCAAGGGGCGCAGATGCGTGGGCTTCGATGTGGTTGAGCTGGCCCCGGACGGCAATGCCGCCTGGGATTTCACCACAGCTCAGATTGTCTATCGCCTGATGGCTGCCTGTTAATCTTCGGCAGTTTCGTTCAGTTCCATATGGCCTTCGCCCTTGCTCAGGATGCGGCGCAGCATGGGTTCAAAAAACTCCAGCGGTTTCGTCGGATAGTCTGGGTCAAACGCCTTCTGATCGTATTCATGGCAGAAATAGCGGCAGTCCTCCCAATGGGGGCTGTCGCGATACTTGTCGCGCGCGTTGCGGTCTCCTCCAAGGTGGTGGTTGTAGTAGTAACCCTGAAACACGCAATGGTGCTTAAGTATCCAATAGGTTTTCTCGCTGACATAGGGCTTCATCATCGCCGCTGACAGCTCTCCATGGTTGTAGGGTGACAGAATGTCGCCGGTATCGTGGATCAAAGCGGCGACCACCAACTCCTCATCCGCGCCATCCTCATAAGCCCGGGTCGCGGCCTGAAGGCTGTGCTGATACCGGTTGACCGGATAGGGTGTCCATTCCTCGTCCAGTGACCGAATGGCGTCCAGAATGCGATCCGGCAAGGCGGCATTATACGCCTCTTCATAATCCATAACGGCGTCCCAGTCGGCCTTGGTGGCATTCTCAAAACTGGTCCAGGTCGGTTTGTGGCTTTTGTCCAGCATGGCTGATCCTTTGGCGTGTTTCCCGAAGCCGACAATATTACGAGTCGCAACTTCAAAAAAATGAATTGATTTTATCACAATGATCAAAAAATACTCTCGGTATGCGAACCAAAGCTTTGGAAACCTTTCTATGTGTGGCCGAGACAGGTGGTTTTCATGCCGCTGCCCGCAAGCTGAATGTGACTCAAACGGCCGTCAGCGCGCGCATTCATTTGATCGAAGAAGAAACCGGCAGACCACTGTTTACCCGCGGAGCCGGTGGCACGGCGCTGACCGAGTTTGGCAGACAATTCAAACCATATGCAGAACAAATTCTGTCCCTTTGGGCCTTCGCGTCGCGGGATTTATCGTTGCAGACACAGAACCGTCCAGCGCTTCGGTTGGGTAGTCAGCTTAGCATCTGGGACCCTTTGCTTGTGGATCTGGCTGTTCGGTTTGAACAGCGCTTTGACAAACTGCTGCTGACACTGAATTACGACCACGATCTGAACATGGTTGAAGCTGTGGCGACCCATGTGCTGGACGTGGCGATCACGCATGAAACGCCATCAGACCGACGCGTCACCTACCACGAGCTGGAACCGGAGCTTCTAACCCTGGTCAAAACCCCGCAAGCAGCAACAGCAGAAAACGATTTGGTCTTCGTCAACCTTGAACTTGGAGAGATTTACCAAGACCACGTCAGATCGGCCGTGCGACGCGCCTCGGGGCAGATCTTGTTTCTGGGAAATTGCATGATGGCGCTACGTTATGTCTTGCATAGAGGCGGATGCGGCTACTTCCCCGATTACGTCATTTCGCAACATCTGGCTTCGGGTGCACTCGAACCGGTAGAGGACAGTGTGAGCCTGCGGCTGCCGATGTATCTGGTCGCCCGTAGTGATCGCGAAGAATTCGACGACATTCGTTGTTGTCTGGAAGAACTTCGAACCTGAAATCAAGCGGGTGTTGGGATGACCTCGGACCTGCGCGCACGTTTCCGCATAAGTGGACGACCTGCGACAAGCAGAAAACAGCACGAGATCAACACACCCATAACGGCAGGAAGGTAAAGCAGCACCCAAAGCTTCGGGTCATCGATCACAACCGGGGACACAAACCCGCGAACACCTTCAAGCAGCACAAGAATGGTAAAGGCACCCAAAATCTGAGGCCACAATCCAAACCGTGAAAAGCTGCCTAACATCAGGGTTGAATAACCCGCCAGCGATACGGCGATGCAAATGGCTATCCAGGAAAATCGCTGATGCAGTTCTTCGATCAATTTACCCTGGCTGAACCCCTCGGTTTCAGAAATCGCATCCCGGTTGAGGATCAGATCAGAGGTTGGAATGGCTTCGAGGCTGCGGCTTGCCAACGGGCTTGCGTTCGTCAGTTGCGAAATGTCATATGATGCGTCCTGAAACAGGGTCGAGGACAGAACCCTGCCCGCCTTGTTCAAACGCAGCGCCACCCCATCGACCATCACCAGATGAATTCCCGCGTCGTTATTGACCAGATAGGCTGTCACGCTGGAATAGCTGACCGCGTTTTCCGGGTCGCGGCGATCCGATACGAACACCTCGTGCAACGTACCGTCCAGATCGATGCCACCGATGTAAACCGTAACATCTTCGGCAGGGTGCAGAAATTCACCTTCATTCAACAACTGCGCTGTCACATCTCCTGCAACTTCGGCTTGCCGGAATTCCAGTTGTTGGACCGAGGCCGGGCGCAGGAACACGCTGATGGCGGCCATCATCAGACCGGTGATCACACCGAACAATACTACGGCACGCGCCAGTCGCCAGGGGCTTGACCCGGTTGCCAGCATCACTGTCATCTCGCTTTCGCGGCTCAATCTATTGGTCGCATAGACAGCCGCCGCAAATACCGCCATCGGCATAACCGTACGAACCAGCGTCGGCAGGGTAAGCGCGGTGAATTCAAGAAACACCATAGCGGACTGGCCACCGCTGATGACCTTGTCAAACAGGCTGACGGAACGGGTGATCCAGAACACACCCACCAGGACAAGGGTGAAGAAGCCGAATAAAACCAGCAATTGCCGCAGGAAATATCCATCAAAACGCGACATGTATCCTCATCCGGCTGATTGCGTCGTGGCCGGACAATAAGTCAATCGCCCACCCAAGGAAACCTCGATTACCGCCTCAGAACTGGCATCGGCGGTAACCTAGTTATTCGGACATGGGAAGGGCGCGCTCAACCACAAGCGCGCCCCAGCCACAGGAGGGAAAAACAAAAACAGCGTCATGTACCGAACGTGAGCGCCAACTCGTAACAATTGTAAGTAAAGTGGAATTCAAGTGATTGGTCTGTGACTTAGTTCACCTTTGGACCGTTCACATGAACACTCTTGTAGACATCTGCCCCAGCTAAAAGTTAATGACACGTTAACGTCTTGTTTCCAGCCCATTCACTGTTCTACCCACATAATGAAATCTGTTGGTTTTGGTGAGTGTCCGGGGCAGGACGATTGCGAGTAACAGTACCAGTTGGCACAAGGGGTCCGATGGCAATGCATAAACCTTCGACATCAGAAGCCGCTGCACTGAATGCGCAAATACTGAAAAAGACCGACTCGGATTACGATGTCGCTATGTGGGCCGCGTGTGCATTGATGGCGCTCCACTCAAACAAGCCTGCGGTGTTTCAAGAATATCAGCATATGTGGGCTGAAAAGCTGGATGCCGTAGGTCCGCACGAAAATACAGGTGCCAACAAAAGACAATAACAGGGCACGATGGCCTCGCGCCATTGTAGCAGTGCTGTCGGAGCCAATACTGCGACCAGTAATGACCCAAGCGCGTAATGGCTTAAGACTGGCAAAGCGAACTCAAAGGCTGAAACCCGTTCATCCTTGGAAATCACAACTTAGTATTCGGACAATTTCAATGGCAGGGGCAGCAGGGTTCGAACCCGCGACCTACGGTTTTGGAGACCGTCGCTCTACCAACTGAGCTATACCCCTGTAGTGAGCCCCAGATATGCCAGCCGCGCGGCGGACTCAAGAGGCTTTTTCAGATTCCGATCCACGAAATGTCCGGACAAACAAGTTGCGCAAAACGCATGGTGCGCTAAGACAAGGACCGGTTAGCAGAAGGAACCCGGCGTGAACCTCCGTAAGAAGATTGCAGACAGCGAAGCTGTGCTAAACTGGGTGGCGCGTCGGATTGCAAATTATATTCGGCTGGTACACCGCAACACACGTTGGCAGCGCATCGGCTATGAAGAACTGGACCAGTTGGCCGAACAGGGTGAGCCGGTCATCGTTGTTCTTTGGCATCAACGGCTGGCGCAGTCGCCCTATTTCTTCCCACTGGACAAGGGGCGCATCTGTTCGATTACATCGTCTGCGCGGGCTGGCAGCATGGTGGGTCGCGTGCAAAAGCTGTTCGGAATGGACACGATTGCCATGTCCAGTCATCAGCGCCACGTGGCGTTATCACGCGAAGTGCTTGGAAAGATGAAACAGGGAATATCCATTGGCATAGCGGCGGACGGACCCCGTGGACCAGAGCGGGTTTTGTCAACGGTTCCGCTGGTCTGGGCGCGCACATCAGGCAAACGCGTGTTTGGTATTACCTTTTCGGCGAAACATGGGCGCGAAGCAGGAACATGGGATCATCTATTGATGCCCCGCCCATGGGGTAACGAGGGGGTGTTTCTGTGCCGGGAATGGACAGAAACAGTTCCGCGCAAAGCCAGTGAAGACGAAATCGAAACCCTGCGCCAAAGCCTTGAGCAGCATATGAACGATATCACGGCCGAGGCAGACCGATTGGTCGGGCGCGAACCTTGGTCGCCTGACGCTTAACCGCCCCTCAGCCTTTGCATCAGATAGACTTCACTACCCTCTGGAATTGGTTCGGTCAGTCCGGTCGCGATCACGCGCCCGTCGACAGCGATAGACACGCCAGCGTCGATGGGTGCCTGAAGCTGCGGATGTGCACGCACGAGCGCGCGTAGCAACTCGCCAGTGGTTTTGGCCTCGACCTCAACCACCTGCTGACCCCCGGTCAGTGACCGGAGGCCGGACCAGAGGTGAACCTCAACCATTGTCCTTGAGAGCGGCCAGAATACGTGGCGGCGACATCGGCAACCGCTTCATCCGCACGCCAGCCGCGTTGGACACAGCGTTGGCAATGGCGGCCAGTGGCGGCACGATACCCGTCTCACCCACACCGCGAACGCCAAACGGGTGGCCCGGATTCGGAACCTCGACGATCACGGTGTCGATCATCGGCAGGTCGCTGGCCACCGGGATGCGGTAGTCGAGAAAGATCGAGTTCTGCAAGCGACCGTCTTCGCCGTAGATATATTCCTCGTTCAGGGCCCAACCGATACCTTGCGCTGCACCGCCCTGATACTGGCCTTCGACATAGGTCGGGTGGATCGCCTTGCCCGCGTCCTGAATGACCGTGTAGCGGGTCACATTGGTCTTACCGGTTTCCGGGTCAACCTCGGCATCGACGATATGGGTGCCAAAAGACACGCCGGCACCTTCGGGGGTTGCCTCGAAATGGCCCGAGATCGGACCACCCGTGCGGCCCATATCAGCGGTGATATCGGCCAGCGGCATCGGATCGAAATCGCCTGCATTCGGGCCTGAGGGCACCGCACAGCCGTTTTCCCATTTCACCGCATCAACCGGGATGCCCCATTTGGCCGCGGCCCGTTCGCACAGTTTCTCAACCGCGTGTCTCGCAGCTTTGATCGTCGCCAGCCCTGACGCGTAGGTCACGCGAGAGCCATGGCTTACGTCATTGTAGCCCAGCGTGGCCGTATCGGCGATGGTCACCCGGATGTTTTCATACGGGATGCCCAGAACCTCGGCCGCCATCAGGGCCATCGACGCGCGCGAGCCACCGATATCAGGCGTTCCGACCATCACCTGAGCCGAGCCATCCTCGGACAAGGCAAGCGAAACGCTGGTCTCGCCACCATGGTTAAACCAGAAGCCACAGGAAATACCGCGCCCCTGCCCCGGCTTCAGCGGAGCTGAATAATGAGGATGCGCCTTGGCTGCCTCCAGCGTTTCGACAAGACCGATGCGCTCGTAGGTAGGTCCATAGCTGGCTTTCGTGCCCTCATGCGCGGCGTTCTTCAGGCGCACCTCAACGGGGTCGAGACCCAGCTTGTTGCACAACTCGTCAATCACGGACTCGACTGCAAAGGCGCCCATTGGTGCACCCGGCGCGCGGTACGCTGCCTGCTTTGGGCGGTTGGACATAACGTCATAGCCGATCTGCTTGACGTTGGTCAGGTTGTACGGCGCAAAGGCACACATGGCTGTCATGTCGCCCGGCGCACCGGGAAAGGCCCCGCCCTGCAAGCGGAAAACACCCTGGGCCGCCGAGATCGTGCCGTCTTTCTTCATGCCGATCTTGACGTCCATCGAGGCAGACGAAGTCGGACCAGTGGCCCGGAACACCTCGGACCGGGTCATCACAAGCTTGACCGGGCGATTGGCCTTACGGCTGAGCGCTAGTGCGACGGGTTCGATGAAAACGGTTGTCTTACCGCCAAACCCTCCGCCAATCTCAGACGCAGTGACGCGCAACTGCGAGGTTTCAATTCCCAGAAGCGCGGCACAGGTTTTCTGCGCAATCCAATGCCCTTGTGTCGTGCACCACAACTCACCTTTGCCGTCATTACCCAATATGGCCAGACAGGCGTGCGGTTCGATATAACCCTGATGCGTCGCTTCAGTGACGAAACTGTCTTCAATGACCAGATCCGCTTCGGCAAATCCGGCCTCGACATCGCCGTGACCACTTTCATGATAGCGGACAACGTTCGGGTGCATTCCTTCCGGCACGGAATAATCCGCTGCCCTTTCGCGGATCACAGGCGCATCCGGTGCCATCGCCTTATCCACATCGGTGACGTGGGGCAGAACTTCGTATTCGACCTCGATCAGCTTGAGCGCGTCACGCGCCGCCAATGCCGAAGTCGCAGCGACCGCTGCAACCGCGTGCCCGTCATATAGCGCTTTCTCACCGGCCATAACGTTTTCCAGAACGTTGTAGAATTCACCTTCCAGACCGGGCTTAAACGGCACTTCAGCAAAGTCGGCGCGCGTCACAACAGCTTTGACATCCTTGTGCGCCTCGGCTTTCGACGTGTCGATTTTCACGATCCGCGCATGAGCATGAGGTGAGCGCAGGATCGCGCCATGCAGCATTCCCGGGGCGTAGGCATCCGCTCCGAATTTGGCGCGGCCGGTCACCTTGTCCAGACCGTCGGGACGGTTGGGGCGGGTGCCGACAAAAGTGAAGTCTGATTTACGATCGTCCAGAGCCATTACGACGCCTCCCGCATCTCAGCCGCCGTATCCATCACGGCGCGAATGATCTTGTCATACCCAGTACAGCGGCAGAGGTTGCCTGCCAGCCAATACCGCGTCTCTTCCTCGGTCGGGTTCGGGTTTTTCTCCAGCAACGACTTGGCCGCCACCAGAATGCCCGGCGTGCAGATGCCGCATTGCAGGGCGGCGTATTCGATCATCTTCTTTTGCAGCGGGTGCAGAATATCACCGTCGGCGATGCCTTCGACGGTTTCGATCTGCTTACCTTCAGCCTCGACACCCAGCATCAGACATGAACAGACCAGACGGCCATCAACGGTGACCGAGCACGCGCCGCAATCGCCGGTGCCACAGCCCTCTTTCGCGCCTGTCAGGTTCAGCTTGTCGCGCAGACAATCCAGCAGAGTTTCACGCGGATCACACAGGTATTCGACCGCATCGCCATTCACGGTGGTGGTTACGTGGAGCTTTTTCATGCGTTTTCTCCCTTCGCGCGGGCATAGGCAATTTTTGCAGCGCGCTTTGCCAGAACGCCTGCGACCTCGGTACGGAACGCGATCGTGCCGCGCTTGTCGTCAATCGGGTTACAAGCGGCAGAGGCGGCGGCGGCCAGCGCAGCCAGGGCCGCATCATCCAGCGCGCTCCCGATAATGGCCTTGGCACAGTCTTCGACCAGCAGAACGGTCGGGGCCACGGCGCCCAGTGATACACGGGCCTCAGTGATGGTGTCGCCGTCAAGACGCAGGTTCACACCAACGCCAACCACAGCGATGTCCATTTCGGTGCGGGGGATGAACCGCAGATAGGCATCGCCGCCGTTTTCGCCACGTGCCGGGATATTGACCGCCGAGATCAGCTCGCCTTTGGCCAGCGAGGTTTTACCGGGGCCGGTCGGAATATCCTCGACCGCGACTTCGCGAGTGCCGTCCGGGCCGGTCACGGTAACAGTCACACCAGCTGCGACCATGGCGGGCACGGAATCAGCCGCAGGTGAGCCGTTACACAGGTTACCGGTCGGTGTTGCGCGCCCCTGCACCTGGGTTGATCCGATCAGGTCCATCGCCTCGACCACACCGGGCCAGTCACGACCCAACTCGGGATGCTCGCTCATTTCGGCACCGGTTGCGGCAATTCCCAACGTCCAGCTTCCATCAGCATTGCGGGTAATGTCGTGTACACCGTTGATTTTCTTGATGTCGATCAGCGTATCAGGCGTCACCAACTCCGAGCGCAGCTGCACCAAAACGTCGGTGCCGCCCGCCAGAAAGCGCGTGATGCCCGTCGCATTTGCGGCCAGAGCCGAAGCCTCGGCAAAGCTGGCGGGGCTGTGATAATCCATAATGCTACCTCGCACCTGTTGGTCAGGGATATCTGGGTTCGGGGCGACGTTAATTCACCACCCACCTGACGTCCATGGGCCGAGCGACCAAATTTAACCGTCCAAAGGTCGCTTTCTGACCATGCTTACAGATCGAGCTCGATCACACCATCCGGCTCCGCAGCGCGGCTTTGGCACAGAATCATCGCCCCTTGGCGCTGCTTTTTGGACAGCACGAAATCCCGATGCTCGACCTCGCCCGAAAGGACACCGCATTTGCACACACCACAGATACCATCGGCGCATTTCACATCCACGCGAAAACCCGCCTCGTTCAGAACCTGAGCGGCATCCTTGTCTGCGGGCACAGGCAACGTTTTACCTGAACGCGCGAGTTTCAGGATAAATGGGTGGTTTTCGTAGTCCGGGGTTTCCGGGACCGAGAAATACTCAAGATGTCGGGCCTCTTCGGGGAAACCCTGATGTTCCGCGGCCTGCATGACCCCTTCCATGTACCGATCAGGCCCGCATGTATAGAGGTGCCATCCCAGCTGATACCCCGACAGGATCGCATCCAGATCAGCGCGCGAGCCTTCATCCGAGAAATGGTAGTGGACGCGGTTCGCCCAGGGCATCCCCGCCAGATCATCCAGATACCCCGCCCCACCCCGCGTGCTGGCCGAGTAGTGCAACTCGAAATCCATGCCCAATGAATGCAGGCGATGAGCAAATGCGATCATCGGGGTTATACCGATACCACCCCCCATCAAAAAGGTTTTGGACGCCCCTTCGTTCAGTTCGAAATGGTTGATCGGTTTCGAGATGAAAACCTTGCGCCCTTCGTTGAAAATTCGGTGCAGCAAGGCCGAGCCACCCCGCCCTTCATCCTCGCGCAGAACACCGATCTGATAAGACCCCCGTTCCGACGGGTCGCCAGACATGGAGTATTGGCGCAGGAACTCTGGCGCGACAAGCACATCCAGATGCGCACCTGCGGACCATTCAGGAAGCGGCGCACCGTCAAGGGAGGAAAACTCATACTTGGTGACATCCGAGGTCATCTTGTCGACCTTGGTCACAGCGACCCGCATCACCGGCGCGTCACCTGCGACCTGATAACGATGAATGATCGACATATCCCCCGCAGCTTTACGCGCCTTGTACTCTTCGGCTGTCACCAAGGCCTCATAGGCGGCAATTCCTGCCTCGCGATCCATTGCAAACGGATAGGGCCAGGGGTGCGGGGCCAGATAGGCCGGGTAGACCGCCAATGTCTGATCTTCGTATCTAAGGTACAGATCCTTTTGCAGATCGCGCCGGTTCAAAGGGTGTGTTGTTGGCCGATACGCCCCGTCGGGCTGCAACTCGATATCCCACCACCATTTCTTGGTGTCGTTCAAACCGCCATTGCCAACCGCATCATCCAGCTTGGCCAATGCAGGCGCCGCCGAGGGGATGTTCATCGCGGCCCAACGGAACGGGCGCTCCTTGAAGATACCCTCAAGGTTCCAAGGGCAGGTCTTCATGCACCGCCCGCACATTGCGCCTCCCGGAGTGGTCACGCGGTAGGTCGCGCATTTCTGGCTGTCGGATTTCCAGATTTCATAGCCGTTGAACATCAGCTTTGGCCCAGCCGTGATCGCGCCCGATGGGCATTCGCGCGCGCATTTGTTGCAAGACTCGCAAAAGCTTTGCAGACCGAAATCGATGGGCCTGTCATGCACGATCGGCATATCCGTGGTCACCACGCCTGATTTCAGTCGCGGCCCAAGATAGGGGTTCAGGATCACTTCGCCGATCCGGCTGACTTCGCCCAGACCGGACAGCAACAAAAGCGGAGGTTGCAGAACTTCGCCATCCATCACCGTATGCGCCTTGGCCTTGTAGCCAAGATTGCGGATCTGCTGTGCAATCACGCCACCCAGCAGCGAAAATCGCAGATAGGCGCGCATCGATTGGGCGACGCTGATCCAGTCGTCGCCGCTGGCACCCTCCATCGTTTCATAACCCTGATCGATGATCATGCTGACGGCCTGATCATGGGGCGGCACGATTTCTTCGCCCGTCGCGTCATGGGAATACCAGGCCCATTCCGGGCAGCGGCTGAGACCCACCGCATCGACCCCCAGAAAATAGGTCGCAGCCTTGATGTTTGCTGCGTTGCGTTGTGCGTCAGATGGCTTGGGCGCGTCAGCGCTTTCACCGTCCTGCAACAGTACAAACGCACCCAAAGCACGGCGTTGGGCAAAACTCGGCGCTGCCTTGCGGACGTAATACCCGCCTTTGGCCGCATCCTGTAGCGACTTGCCCATATCTCCGAACTGCGCCCGAGCAAACATATCTGCACGCTTGGGCACACGAGCGACATTCTCTTCGTCAATAAAGGTCGTTGGTGTCTCGACCCGTTTGAGTTTCTCAAACGGATGCGCCCCGTCCACATAGCGCCGTTTGGCATATGGGTCACGGTTGAGGGCGTTCTTGGCAAAGCCCGTGCCCAACCACCATGCCGGCCCCTGCGTCCGGAACCAGGGCTGATCGGCCATAGGCTTCAGCGGTTTGTCATGGGCGATCGGCATGTCAGTCGTCACGGCGGCCAAACCAAAGCGCTTGCCCAGCCAGGGCACGACAACCTCTCCATCCTCGACCGAAGCCAACCCGGCGGTGACCGCCAGCTTGCCCAAATCAACGTCGGTTGACATCATGCTGTGCGCCCGTGCGTCAAAGCCCAAAAGGCGGATGTAATTGGCGATGACCACCGCATTCTCGGTCGCCAGCAGACAGGCGCGATGGTCCTGCGCGTCGACTATCCAATCAGCGCCGGGTTCGGACGGGTCGGGATCGCGGTTGTGTTCATAAAGAAAGACAATGCTGTGCCGATGGCTGTCGATCGGCTTGGGCGCAGCCTCCATACTGTCTTTCAGATCAGCCATGATGACGTCGATCCCGGATGCCAGCGTTTTGGTCTGACGGGTGCGCAACGCGTGGGCCAGCCGGTCAATATCGGGATTGCGGCGAGCCTCGGGCAAAAGGGCGTCAGATGGCAGTGGACCGCACCCCATCATCGACGCATCGTTGAAGTAACCGAACGCTTTTATGTGGTTGGCCCGTTCCTGCGGGTTAGATGGAATCTCGGACGCAACCGCGTTCACCATTCCGTCGCGGATGGCGTCCATCATCGCCTGAAACTCACCCATCGCATTGACGATGCTGTCAGGGTGTTCCGGTCGGTGGAAACTCAGCTCGGCCAAAGCGGGCACAAGCGACAGATCCGGCATGTCATCTTGCCGGGCCAAACGCTCCAGCGGGTAGCCGCCCATATGAACGGGCCGGTTTCTGTCCGAGAATAAACGGATCCCCATCGAATATCTCCTGTTGATGCCCGTCCCGTACCCCGCCATGGACAGCAAAACCATTCATGATTAATCATAAATGGTATGAGCAAATTCGATTTCATTGACCTCGACGGCAAGGTTCTACGCACTTTTTTGACGATACTCGAGGAAAACTCGGTCTCGAAAGCCGCAGATCGGCTGGGGGTTACGCAATCTGCGATCAGTCATACTCTGGCCAAACTGCGGCAGGTCCTGGGCGACCCGCTGTTTGTTCGCTCAGGTCAGGGTCTGACGCCAACCGAACGCGCCCTGTCCCTGAAAGAGCCTGCGCAAAAGGTACTGGACGGGATGCGCGCGCTGACCGACGGCCGGCCGTTCGATCCTTTGTCGGAACAGATCAACATCCGCATCGCCACCAATGACATGCCACGAGAGCTGATCTTTCCATGGTTGCTGCGTGACACACGCGCCGAAGGCGCGCGCCTGCGGTTGGAATTCATCCCATCGGGTGTGCCCGACCCCGAATTGTTGCGCAGCGACCGGTGCCAGTTGATGCTAACCCCGCTGCCGCCCGACGGACCGGATATTTTCCAGAAAAGACTGATCGAAAGCCCGCTGATGGTGTTCTACGACGCCACGCAACGCACGCCCCCGGACAGCTGGCAGGACTATTGCCACAGCGACCATGTCGAAGTGCGCTTTGCCGATGGCCGAAACGCCCGTGCCGTTATGCGCGGCGTTGATCAAAGCCAGATCAATCCTGCGGTTGTAACCCTGCCGCATTTCAACGCGATCCCGGCCTTTGTGCAGGGCAGCGACCTGATCTCGACAGATACGGCACTGATGAAACAGGGCCCACTTGCCGCGCTGGATTGCGCACCTTTACCCTTCGCCTGTCCCCCTGTGTCCATCTACATGGTCTGGCATCAAAGATCGGCCAATGACCCCGCCCACCGCTGGTTACGCGACCGGATAGAAGCCATCGCAGCGTCCCTTCAGACCTGAGACAGCCGTCAGCTGCGCATAACAAAGGCCAGGTTCGGCTGCGGGACACGGTTACGAGTACTCAACAAAACGGATTGGTCAAACCGCAATTCATTCGCCATCCTGAAACCAAATCAAAACGGAGACGTCAGATGGAGAAAGTAGCACTGATCACAGCAGGCGGCAGCGGCATGGGCGCGGATTCCGCGAGGCGGCTGGCCGCGGACGGTTTCAAGGTCGGGATTCTGTCATCCTCGGGCAAGGGCGAAGCGCTGGCGCATGAGTTGGGAGGCGTCGGTGTAACCGGCTCGAACCAGTCCACGGAGGATCTGCAAAAGCTTGTTGATGCGGCCATGGCCCATTGGGGGCGTATTGACGTTCTGGTCAATTCCGCTGGTCACGGCCCCCGTGCCCCGATCCTTGAGTTGACGGACGAAGATTGGCACACCGGTATGGATGTCTATTTCATGAATGCCGTCCGCCCCTCGCGGCTTGTGACGCCGATCATGCAAGCGCAGGGCGGTGGATCGATCATCAATATCTCAACCTTCGCTGCATTCGAACCTGACCCGGTTTTCCCGACCTCAGGCGTGTTTCGCGCCGGGCTGGCCGCGTTCACCAAACTGTTCTCGGACAAATACGCTGCCGAAAACATCCGCATGAACAACATCCTGCCCGGTTTCATTGACAGCCTGCCCGAAAAAGAAGAATTCCGCGCGCGCATTCCCATGGGGCGCTATGGGCGCAGTTATGACGAGGTCGCCTCGGTCGTTGCCCTGCTGGCATCCGAAGGCGGTGGCTACATCACCGGGCAGAATATCCGGGTTGATGGTGGCATCACCCGCTCGGTCTGAATTCAGATCCGCGCCTTTATCAGATGCGTCAGCGCCGCGCCGGATTCAAAAAAGGCGCGGCGCACGCGCGTCCAGCTTTCGCGA
Source organism: Ruegeria sp. O4 (assembly GCF_056535125.1). Lineage (NCBI taxonomy): Bacteria > Pseudomonadati > Pseudomonadota > Alphaproteobacteria > Rhodobacterales > Roseobacteraceae > Ruegeria > Ruegeria sp. O4. The sequence continues at coordinate 51,968 of NZ_JBQERO010000006.1, forward strand.
TGCTCATGCACCGCAGGAACGGGCAAAAGCGAAAGCTCACCTGCAAGAAGACTTTTGGCCATCATTCGACCGAACACCGTGCCGGGGCCAATACCACGGCCGGAATATCCGTGCGCGGCCAGAGCGTTGGGGCCAATCTGCGTGATTTTCGGGATATGGTCCGAGGTCATGGCAATCCGCCCGTGCCAACCCTGTTCAAACGGCTGATCGGCAAGCTGAGGATAAAGCTCAGCCAGTTTGCGTCGGACCCATCCGGTATGCACACTGCGTCCTGCATTCCCCAGATCGCCCATGCCGCCAATGATCATCCGCCCCGCCTGATCCAGCCGGAAGGACGTCATGATCAGCCCGGTATCCCAGCACCCTTCTGCCTGCGGCAGGATGCTGGCGCGCAGATTATGCGACAACGGGGTCGTTGCGTATTGAAAGTAATAAACGGGAACATAGGCAGGCGCAGTATCTGGCAAGCCAAGGTGATAGGCGTTGGTTGCCTGAATGACGGACCTCGCCCGTACGTTCCCGCCCGGTGTCGTCAATACCCATTGCCCACCTTCGTGCCGAAGGGTCTGTACCGGGCTTTGTTCATGGATCTGCGCCCCGGCCTGAGACGCGGCACGCGCCAATCCCATGACATAAGCCAAGGGTTGTATGGTTCCTGCGCGAGGATCGAACAACGCCCCATGGAAGGCATCGCTACCGGTCCGGTCACGGGCCTGATCCACCGATAGCAGTGCTACCGGCGCGCCGGACCCGCTTAGCTGCGCGTGGCGCGTTTGCAGGTTCTTCAGCCCCGAGGCGGAATGCGCGCAATGCAGGGTTCCGTTGCGAATGGGTTCGCATGTGATGCCGTGTTCTTCGATCAGGGAAAAAACGTCCGACGGTGCCTTGCCCAGCAGATCGATCAGGCGATCGCCAGCCTCTGCACCGATATGCGCGCGGATGTCATCCGGTGGCAGCCACAGCCCGGCATTGACCAGACCGACATTGCGCCCCGACCCGCCAAACCCGATCTTCTGCGCTTCCACCAAACAGACCGAAGCGCCGGACCGGGCTGCCGTCAAGGCAGCTGAACACCCTGTATATCCGCCACCTATGATAGCCAGATCAACGGTTGTATCACTACCCAGCGGCAGAGCTATGACTGCTTCGGTACATGTAGTCCGCCACAGGGCTTGTTCGGGATCGTTCACGTCAGACCTCTGAGTCTTTTCGGCGGATCATCATACCGCTGCACGTCCTTTGCAAGTGGGCAACTGCGGTCGGGTCAGCAACGAAAAAACCCCGCAAGCACGGGCCTGCGAGGTCCAACAGAAGCGAACATTCCGTCAGGAATGATGACATCCGGCAAGAGGCTGCCCGGATACCTTCAGACGTCGAGCGACCGTGCAATCACCTCTTTCATGACCTCGTTCGTGCCGCCGTAAATCATCTGCACGCGCGCGTCTGCGTAGAGGCGGGCAATTGGATACTCCATCATAAAACCGTAACCGCCGAACAGCTGCAGGCATTCGTGCATGATTTCGTTCTGCACCTCTGACCCCCAGTACTTGGCCATCGAGGCGGTTGCCGCGTCCAGTTCGCCTGCCTCCAGCTTGCCGATACAGTCATTGACGAAACTGCGCAGCACCTCGGCCTTGGTCTTGCATTCTGCAAGCTTGAAACGTGTGTTCTGGAAATCCATTACCCGCTGACCGAACGCTTTGCGCTCCTGCACGTACTTTACCGTTTCGGCAATGGCAAAATCGATCGAACCCAGCGCCATGATCGCGATATTCAGCCGTTCCCATGGCAGTTGCTTCATCAGCTGATAAAACCCATGACCTTCCTCAGCCCCCAGCAGGTTCGTCATCGGAACTTTGACATCTTCGAAAAACAGCTCGGCCGTGTCGTTGCCCTTCATCCCCAGTTTCTTGAGGTTGCGCCCCCTGCGAAACCCCTCGGCCCCTTCGGTTTCGACCACGATCAATGACACACCCCGCGCGCCCTCGGACTTGTCAGTCTTGGCGGCCACGATGATCAGATCCGCCGTCTGGCCATTCGTGATGAAGATTTTCGAGCCATTCAGCCGGTAGGAGTTTCCGTCCTTCTCGGCCGTTGTGCGCACAGCCTGAACATCCGAGCCGGTGCTGGGTTCCGTCATGGCAAGTGCGCCGACCATCTCACCCGAAGCCAGTTTGGGCAGCCATTTCCGTTTCTGATCTTCGCTGCCATAGGCGATAAGATAGTGGGTCACGATCGACTGAATACCATAGCCCCAGCCAGCGTCGCCCCGTGCACCCTGTTCGTACGCGGTGATGGCGTCAAAGCCCATACCGCCGCCGACGCCGCCATATTCTTCGGGGATTGCACCAGCCATCAGGCCGGTTTCACCAGCCTTGCGCCAGAAGTCGCGATCAACGGCCCCGTTTTCAACCCAGGCTTCGATATTCGGTGACAGTTCATCATCCATGAATCGGCCAGCCATATCCGCAAACATGCGGTGTTCGTCAGTGATCCATGCCGCGGTCGAAGTGAAAAGTGACATCAAAGGCTCTCCAATCTGTCTTTCGCGAAAGCCTAGCGTTCAGCCCGATTCCCGCCAATCCACGTGACGTGGCGTTCCGACTTCGAACAACGCAACGTTTCTTTGCTAGGTAACTTTAAGAACCTGCTTGTTTTAAAGGAAATTAACTCAGCGCCAATGCCAGCAAATGCTGTGCCGCATCTCTGGCGTCTTCCGCAGGATCACAATTCTTGAGCAAAACCGCAGACACAATTGCCCCTTCCTGCAACAACACGATCTGGCTCGCGAGTTTCTGAGGATCACGCGCACCAGCCTGTTCGGCGACGGACGTGAAATGCTCCAGCAACAGCTGTTTATGTTCGGCTGCCTGCACATGGATCGGATGGTCTGTTTCCTGATATTCTGCCCCGGCCTTGATGAACATGCAGCCCCGGAATCCATCTTCCTCGAACCATTCTTTCAAGGCATCAAAACTGACGATGAGTTGCTCGGCCGGTGTTTCTGCCATCTCTTCGATGCGCCGATAGAACCACTCGCGAAAATTCTCATCCCGCAGACGCAGAGCGGCTACAATCAGGTCTTCTTTAGTGCGGAAATGTTTGTACATCGACGTTTTCGAAACGCCCGTTTCCGCCACCAGCTTATCCATGCCGGTCGCGTGAAACCCGTCGCGATAAAAAACCTTCAGGGCTTTGCTGACAAGTTCATCCCGTTTGTTTGGACGCATGATTCGGCTCCATGGTGTACCGTTCTGTACATATTACCCCGAAACATGAAGTACAACCGGCCTAACTCAAATCATTGTTTTCATTAGAATTCATGGCTCGCCCTGAACCGCGCGAAATATTTTCTGCTTTTCCTCTTGCAAAAGTTAACAGATCGGTACACCTTATTGGAAAGTTAACCGATCAGTACACCAGAGGATTTGACCGATGAAACGTCGCGCCAGCATATTCCCCCCTCAGTACGTTCCATTTCTTCTGACACTGGCCATTCTTGCCGCTTCTCTAACCTGAAAGCCCCCTGCACCATGTCTCGACCCCCTCTTCCCCCGTTCACGTTGGAAACTGCCACGCAAAAAGTGCGCATGGCAGAGAATGCCTGGAACAGCCGCGATCCCGACCGCGTCACCCCCGCATACACAGATGACAGTCAGTGGCGAAACCGGGCGGAATTTCTGTCAGGGCATGACGAAATTCACGCCTTCCTAAGCCGTAAGTGGCACAAGGAACTGGACTATCGGCTGATCAAGGAACTCTGGGCCTTTACCGGTAATCGCATCGCAGTGCGTTACGCTTACGAGTGGCACGACGATAGCGGTCAGTGGTTCCGGTCATATGGCAACGAGAATTGGGAATTTGCCGAAGACGGACGCATGTCGCATCGGCATGCCTCGCTGAATGATCACCCCATAGCCGAAAGCGACCGCTTGTTTCATTGGCCATTGGGTGAACGCCCCGATGACCATCCCGAGTTGTCTGATCTGGGTCTTTGAAAGGACATACTGTGCCGCGTGCGTTTTCAGAACTGACCTTCACCCCAACCGTCCGCGCCCATCAGGAGCGGATGGGATCGGCAAAAACCTATGCCAAATTCATTGAAGGTGGCCCGCAACAGGGCCATCTGATCGGCGAACCCGAAAAACAGTTCATTCAGGCGCGCGACGGGTTTTATCAATCCTCGGTGTCTGAAACAGGCTGGCCTTATGTGCAGTATCGCGGCGGGCCGGTCGGGTTTCTTAAGGTGCTGGGGCCGCAAACCATCGGATATGCCGATTTTTCAGGCAACAGACAGTATATCTCGCGCGGAAATCTGGATGGCAACGATCGGGTCGCGATGATCCTGATGGATTATGCCAATCAACACCGTTTGAAGATCCTGGGGCGTGTCGAATTCACGGAAGGTCAAGCAGCGGCAGCCAGCTTGTATCCGGAGGGGGCCGAAGCCCCCGCAGAGCGGGCCGCGATCATTCGAGTTGAGGCGCTTGACTGGAACTGCCCACGCCACATCACGCCGCGTTTCACCGAAGCCGAACTGCGCCCGCATCTAAACAGTTTAGGCCAGCAACTGGCCCAGTTGCAGGCCGAAAATGAAAGGCTGAGACAAGAACTGTCAAAGCTCTCGTGATGCGCAAGACACCGCAAACTTTGTTGAGTATTTACAGGGAATAATCCAATGGTTCGTTCGGTCTTTCAGCTTTCTGCGGCGTTCCTTGCCGGAGCAGCCCTGATCCTTATGATCATGATGTTTGGTTTCTTTGCTTCACCCAGCGCCGTCCGGACGTCACCACCTTCTGTGTTCAGCACCATCCTGTTCAACCATTTGCAGCAATAGCAATGCTGCGCGTTCAACCGCGACTGGTCTGAACCATCGCTTCGATACCGGCTGCACAAAATTCGATCAGGCGTTCCACCTCTGACACTCCGCCGCCATGCGACAGGGCCCCGACCCGCCAACCACTGTTGAGATGCGCCAGCATTGCCGACACGGAATAGACCTGGCCGCTGGCCAGCAGCGCAGGGTCAACATCCGGATAAAGCGCAGCGATTTCGTCGATAAAATGCCGGGCGGTCGGGTCGAAACACTCAGCCGCGATATCGCGCCAGCGGGGATCGACCGAGACATGCGCCACAAGGCGCCCATACGCCATCCATCCCGAACCGCCTGTTTCTGCCAGTTCCACATAAGGCCGGATAAAACTGTCCAGAATGCTGCGCAATGTTAGCGGACCTGCTTTTCTTGCCTTGGCCAGCGCATCGGTTCTGATTTGTGCCAGCTTGCCCGCACGGCGTTCGATCGCTCGAAAAAACAGCTCTTCCTTGCCGCCGCCATGGTGATGAACAAGGCCAACCTGAACCCCTGCAAGCGCAGCGATATCGCGGATCGACGCGCCTTCGAATCCGCGTTCGGCAAAGACTGTTTCGGCCGCGTCCATGATCCGCGCTTTGGTTTCCAAAGACCGCTTGGACGGTGCTCTTTGTCTTGGCTTTTCTACGTTTTTCAGCGTCATAAAATTCACCTTGCCTTATTTTGGTCGTTCGTTCAATTTAAACCTCACGAACTTTGGGAGGGTTCATGACAGAAACGCGCGACACATTCGCCCTGATTGGGGCGGGGCCAATGGGTTTGGCCGCGGCCAAGGTGCTGAAAGAACAGGGAATCGCATTTCAGGGGTTTGAGTTGCATTCGGATGTGGGCGGTTTGTGGGATATCGATGCCCCAAGATCAACCATGTACGAGTCGGCGCACCTGATCTCATCCAAGCGTATGACCGAATTTGCGGATTTCCCCATGAATGACGCGGTTGCCGAGTACCCCTCGCACCGGGCGATGCGCGACTATTTCCGCGCATTTGCGGACCGTTTCGGGTTGCGTGAGGGTTACAAATTCAATGCAGAAGTCACTCAGGTCGCTCCGCTGGGCAATCCGGGTGACGGTTGGCGCGTGTGCTGGCGAGACCAAGATGGCGACCATCAGGCCGAATATGCCGGCGTACTCATTGCGAACGGTACCCTGTCGGAACCGAATGTACCCAGCTTTCCGGGTACATTTGACGGCGAGTTGATCCATGCCTCGCAATATCGGTACCCAAGCCAATTCGACGGCAAGCGTGTGCTGGTCGTGGGCGCAGGCAATTCCGGCTGTGACATCGCAGTCGACGCCATCCACCACGCGAAACGCTGCGATCTGTCGATGCGGCGCGGGTATTATTTCGTCCCGAAATACGTCTTTGGCAAACCCGCTGACACAATAGGTGGAAAGATCCGTCTGCCGATGTGGCTGAAGCGTAAGGTCGACAGCCTGATCCTTGGCTGGTTTGTCGGCGATCCACAGAAATACGGCTTTCCCAAACCGGGTTACAAGCTGTACGAAAGCCACCCCGTGGTGAATTCGCTGGTTCTGTATCACGCAGGCCATGGCGATCTGAGCATCCGCCCGGATATCGCCCGGCTGGAGGGCCACACCGTGCATTTCAAGGACGGCTCCTGCGACGACTATGACATGATCCTCGCCGCGACCGGATACAAACTGCATTACCCGTTCATCGACAAGGGCCTGCTGAACTGGCAGGGCGACGCCCCGCATCTGTATCTGAACACGATACATCCCGAACGGGACGATCTGTTCGTGCTGGGCATGGTCGAGGCCACGGGCCTGGGCTGGCAAGGCAGGCACGAGCAGGCCGAGATGGTGGCGCGCTACATCAAGGGGCTTCGACACGGCTGCCCCGTGGCAGCCGATCTGCACGAAGAAAAGCAAAAAGACTATACGCGCGCCACCGGAGGTATGAACTATATCGACCTGCCCCGCATGGCCTATTACGTGGACAAGAATACCTACAGAAAGGCTGTCACCGGCTGGATCGACCGGCTGCAGAAGGCCGCCGCATGAGTGGTATTGACCAGATCACACTGAATTTCAGTCCGGCGTCTCTGACGCTGTTGAATGCTATTCTGGCAATCGTGATGTTCTCGATTGCCATCGACCTTACGCCTCGGGATTTTGACCGTTTAAGGCGCTCACCCAAACCTGTGATTGTCGGATTGTTTTCACAACTCGTCGTCCTGCCTGCGCTGACCTTTGTGATGGTGTGGATTGCGGCACCGCAACCATCAATTGCGCTTGGCCTGATCCTTGTGGCGGCTTGCCCAGGGGGCAATATCTCGAACTTCATTACCCACCGCGCGGGCGGAAATGCAGCGCTTTCGGTGTCGATGACAGCCTTCGCCACCATCTGTGCGATCTTTATGACACCTTTCAATATTGCGCTTTGGGGCGGGCTTTACCAACCAACCCGCGCAATCCTGCAACAGACCCAGATCGACCCAATGCAGATCGCGATCCTGGTCGGTCTGATGCTGATCCTGCCGCTGGTTCTGGGAATTACGCTGAATCAACGCCTCCCCGCCTTGACGGCACGTTTACGCGCACCGCTGCAACTTCTGTCGATGGGTATCTTTGCTGGGTTTATCGTACTTGCTCTGGCTGCCAACTGGGGGTTTTTCCTTGGGTTTGCCGGGGCTGTTGCCGGGCTTGTGATCCTTCACAACGCCCTGGCGCTGGGGGGCGGTTGGGTTGTGGCCACTCTGACCCGGCTGTCCCCCTTTGATCGCCGCGCCATCACCATTGAGACCGGAATTCAGAACTCCGGACTTGGGCTCGTCCTGATCTTTGCATTCTTCAACGGTCTTGGCGGCATGGCCGTGGTCGCTGCATTCTGGGGAGTATGGCACGCTATTTCGGGCCTGGCTTTGGCTTCGGTCATGGCACGAACCGAGGCCGCGCGATGACCCGCATCCTGATTACCGGCGCTGCCGGGATGGTCGGGCAAGCGCTGTTGCCCGAATTTGTTGGGCACGAGGTCTTTGCAACCGATCTGAAACGCCCGGTTAACCTGCCGGAAGACGCCTCATTTTTGTCCATGGATGTTACAACCGACGCTCCTGCACGTGTGATTGCCAAGGTGAATCCGGATGTGATTGTGCATTTGGCTTCAGTCGTAACGCCGCCGCCGAAGATGGGGCGCGCCGCAGCCTATGCTGTCGATGTCGAAGGCACGCGAAATGTGGTGAATGCCGCCATCGCAAACGGGGTGCGCAGACTGGTCGTTACGTCTTCCGGTGCTGCTTATGGCTATCATGCAGACAATCCTGTGCCGTTGCGCGAAGGCGATCCATTGCGCGGCAACCCCGAGTTTCCTTATTCAGATCACAAGCGTCAGGTCGAAGAGATTTTGGCCGAAGCCCGCAGAACCGCCCCCGATCTTGAGCAGGTTGTTCTGCGTGTGGGTACGGTTCTGGGGGCTGGAACCGAGAACCAGATCACCGCCCTGTTTCGAAAGCCCCGGTTGCTGGCGGTGTCCGGCAGCGAAAGCCCGTTTGTCTTTATCTGGACCCGGGACCTGGCACGCATCCTTCAGCGCGCAGCAACCGACGGACCAGCCGGGATTTACAACGTCGCCGGTGACGGCACGATGGGCGTGAACGACTTGGCGCGCGCCATGGGAAAGCCGGTTCTGCGCCTCCCCCCCTGGGTGCTGAAAGCGGCCCTAGCCTTGGCTCGCCCACTGGGTTTATCTCGCTATGGGCCGGAACAGGTACGGTTCCTTCAATATCGGCCAGTTCTGGATAATTCTGCCCTGAAATCTGAATTCGGCTATGTGCCCGAAAAGTCCAGCGCGGAGGTTTTTGCGCTGTGGCAACGGCAGGCCGGGTTATGAAAACCGCGGTCATCTCTGGCGGTGCGGGCGGTTTGGGACAGGCTTTAAGCCGTGCACTGCAAGCCCGTGGGTGGCGGGTGGTGCTGTTGGATCTTGATGTGTCCGGTCTGCAAACAGAACCGAACCAACTGCCAATTGCCTGTGATCTGACTGACCCCGAACAGCTTGCCAACGCAGCTCAAAGGGCGATCACGTCAAGCGACAGCATTGATCTGGTCATCTACAACGCCGGGGTTACGCAAATTCGGGGGTTTGACCAGTCCGACACGGCCAGTCACCGTGCACTGTTTGATATCAACTATTTTGCAGCCGTTGAGATGGCTCGCGTATTTTTGCAGCCTCTCCGCGCGTCAAAGGGAACACATCTGGCGATCTCGTCGGTGGCTGGTTTCGCTCCGCTCTGCCATCGCACGGCTTATGCAGCCTCAAAACACGCGCTTGAGGGTTTTTTCAAATCGCTTCGATCCGAAGAAAAGCCACATGGCGTTCAGGTTCAGATTGCAGCGCCGTCTTTTGTGGCCACCAACCCCGGCAACGCAATGGAGCAACCCGATGGAACCGCGCGCCCCGGATCTGCCAAGGACGGAATGGACGAAATGAGCCCCGAGAGTGCCGCCATGGCGATCCTGCGCGGACTGGACAAATCGCAGCCCACGATCCCGGTCGGACGCGTTGCACACTTATCGTGGTGGCTCAACCGTCTGTCCCCACGCCTGTATCAGCGCTTAATGGAGCGTAACATGCGCGGGCCGGGATCGTAGAATTTTGCCGTGACCCCCTTGACCTTCCCGTCACTGGAACCCCCATCTGGAGGGCAGAAAACCACGTGGGATGAGTCGCATGGCGCAAAAAACACTGACAGAACTGAAAATCACCGGCATGGGATGCGCATCCTGCGTGGGCCGTGTCGAGGCTGCACTGCGTGATGTGTCTGGTGTTGATGCGGCCTCGGTCAATTTCGCGACCAAAACGGCGCAGGTGGAATTTGACGGGCCGGTTTCGTCCCTGACAGCGGCGCTGGATGCAGCCGGCTATCCGGCTGAAACAAGTCATGCGGATCTGAGCGTCGAGGGCATGAACTGCGCATCCTGCGTTGGCAAGATCGAGCGCGCGTTGGCATCCACCGCTGGCGTGATCGAAGCGCAGGTCAATCTGGCAACTCGGACAGCTACGGTGACTTACGCCACAGCTGCAACTACGCCCGAGGCGCTGGCTCAGGTTGTTACCGGAATTGGATACCCCGCGCGTATCCAAGGCGTTGCGGAACCAGAAAGCCGGGAAGACGACGAAATTCAGCGGCTGGTCCGTTCCACAATACTGGCAGCGGCACTGGCCCTGCCCGTATTCATTCTTGAGATGGGCGGGCACATGATCCCCGCCTTCCACCATTGGATACAGGCGACCATTGGAACACAGACAAGCCACTTGATTCAATTTGCCCTGACCTCGGCTTTGCTGATCGGACCGGGCCGTGTGTTTTACCGCAAAGGTATCCCGTCGCTGTTGCAGGGCACGCCGGACATGAACGCGTTGGTAGCGCTTGGGACCGGCGCGGCTTATCTGTATTCGGTCACGGCCACATTCGCGCCCGGCCTGCTGCCGCAAGGTACCGCCAATGTCTATTTCGAAGCGGCCGCGGTGATCGTCGTTCTGATCCTTCTCGGCCGGTTGATGGAGGCGCGTGCCAAAGGCAAAACAGGAGCTGCGATCCGAAAACTGGTGGGTTTGCAACCAAAAACCGCGCGGGTCGAACTGGATGGACAGATACAGGACCGGCCAATCGCCGAAATTGTTGTCGGAGATATCCTGCACATCCGCCCCGGCGAGCGTGTACCGGTGGATGCCGAAGTGCTTGAAGGCACCTCTTACGTCGATGAAAGCATGATCACGGGAGAACCAGTGCCTGTTGGCAAGTCGGCAGGCGCGCCTGTTGTCGGCGGCACCGTGAATGGCACCGGCGCTTTACGGGTAAGCGCTACCCGCGTCGGCGGCGACACGGCTCTGGCACAGATCATTCGTATGGTGCAGCAGGCGCAGGGCGTGAAGCTGCCGATCCAGGGGTTGGTGGATCGGATCACCTATCGCTTTGTTCCTGCGGTCATCGCTGTTGCGGTGATCACTGTCGCGCTCTGGCTGATCTTCGGCCCCAGCCCGGCCCTTCCCCTGGCGCTTGTCGCAGGTGTTTCAGTTCTGATCATCGCCTGCCCCTGCGCTATGGGGTTGGCGACCCCAACCTCGATCATGGTGGGCACCGGGCGTGCGGCAGAACTCGGGGTTTTGTTCCGCAAGGGGGATGCGTTGCAACAGCTTCAGCAGGCGCGCGTCATTGCGTTGGACAAGACCGGAACCCTGACGCTGGGGCGCCCCGAACTGGACAGCGTGACAACGGCAAAGGGGTTTGACCGGGAGGAGGTTCTGCGGCTGACTGCAGCCCTTGAGGCACGGTCGGAACACCCGATCGCATCCGCCATCACCCGCGCGGGGCCCGCGACACTGCCAGAGGTATCGGATGTCCGTTCGCTTACCGGGCTTGGCCTGCAAGGGTTGGTTGAAGGCCGCGACGTGTTGATCGGGTCGCACCGGTTGATGCAGCAGCGTGGGATCACCCTTGGAGCCCTGGCGGATGAGGCAGAAGCCCGTGCCGCACAGGGGGCAACCCCTCTGTTCGTCGCTCTGGATGGGCAGGCAGCGGCCACTTTGTCCGTTTCCGACCCGATCAAGCCCGGCACAGTGGAAGCGCTGGAACGGTTGCACCAGATGGGTTTGACCGTGGCCATGATCACGGGTGACAACGCACGCACGGCGCGGGCTCTGGCCGACCGGCTGGGGATTGATCATGTCACTGCCGAGGTACTGCCTGATGGCAAGGTAGACGCAATCACGGCCTTACAGGACCGGTTCGGAGTGCTGGCCTTTGTCGGTGACGGGATCAACGACGCCCCCGCTCTGGCGGCGGCTGATATCGGCATCGCCATCGGAACCGGCACGGATGTGGCCATCGAAACAGCCGACGTTGTCCTCATGTCCGGTGATTTGCGGGGCGTCGCGAATGCGACCGAGATCAGCCGCCGGACAATGAGGAATATTCGCCAGAATTTGGGCTGGGCCTTCGGATACAATGTCCTTCTGATACCGGTGGCTGCCGGTGCGCTGTACCCGTTTGGCGGCTATCTTCTGTCCCCAGCACTGGCAGCTGGTGCAATGGCACTGTCGAGCGTTTTTGTGGTCTCGAATGCGCTGCGCCTGCGCCGTATTCGCGCTAGCGTGCCGGAAACCTCAGGTACGGCCACCAAAGAGGTGCGCGCATGAATATCGGAGATGTTTCCACGCGCACCGGCCTGCCCGCCAAGACGATCCGGTATTATGAGGACATCAACCTGATCAAACCAATGCGCGACGACAATGGCTATCGCCGGTTTCGCGACCAGGACGTGCACAAGCTGAACTTTCTGGGCCGCGCCCGGGCGCTTGGGTTCACCATCGAGGATTGCCGGACCCTGCTGGCACTCTACGAAGATGAAACCCGTGCCAGTGCCGACGTGAAACAGGTTGCACGCGATCATCTTGTTCAGATTGAAACCAAGATCGCTGACCTGAACGCCATGCGCGATACGCTGAGCCATCTGATCGAGGCCTGCGCGGGGGACGACCGGCCCGATTGCCCAATCCTGCGAGATCTGGGCGGGAAAGGCTGACTTGGGGTTGCCCTTTGGGCGCAGCTTTGCTTTGTCTTCGCCAGAGATTTCGGTCAGGCCTGTTTCGCGGAAGCCGACCGAACAGCGGAGAGGATCACAAAATGGCAAAAGTCGCGTTCCTTGGCCTTGGTGTCATGGGCTATCCCATGGCCGGACATCTGCAAGCCGCAGGCCATGACGTCACCGTTTACAACCGCACGACCACCAAGGCCGAGGCCTGGGTCGCGCAGCATGGCGGCGCAATGGCGACCACTCCGAAAGGCGCCGTCAAGGATGCTGAGTTTGTCATGGCCTGCGTCGGCAATGACGACGACCTTCGCGCGGTTTGCACCGGAAAGGACGGCGGGTTCCAAGGAATGTCCAACGGGGCCATTTTTGTCGACCACACGACAGTTTCAGCAAAGGTCACGCGCGAGCTTTACGCTGCTGGCCAATCTCAGGGTATCGCTTTTGTAGACGCCCCTGTTTCGGGAGGTCAGGCAGGTGCTGAAAACGGCGTTCTCTCGATAATGTGTGGCGGTGATCAGGCAGCTTATGATGCGGCTGAGCCGGTGATGAATGTCTATTCCAAAATCTGCCGTCGACTCGGAGCCAGCGGCGCGGGCCAAATGACCAAGATGTGCAACCAGATCGCGATTGCTGGTCTGGTTCAGGGTCTCAGCGAAGCCTTGCACTTTGCCGAAAAAGCGGGCCTGGACGGGAAGGCCGTTGTTGAGGTGATCAGCCAGGGTGCGGCTGGCAGCTGGCAGATGGCAAACCGGTATGAAACCATGCTGAATGATCAGTTCGAACATGGCTTTGCTGTGGACTGGATGCGCAAGGATCTGGGGATTTGTCTGGATACGGCCAATGAAACCGGCGCGTCTCTGCCGGTGACCGCTCTGGTCGATCAGTTCTACAAGGACGTGCAGAAACTGGGCGGCGGGCGATGGGACACATCATCGCTGTTCAAACGTTTGCGTGCCTTGGATTAAGGGGTCGGGGGGCTGTCTGCCCCCTCTTGTCCCTTTGGGCCAATTCACCCCCGAGGATATTTTCGGCCAGATGAAGAGGATCCCGGATGAGCGGGACGGAGAAAGACATGAGCGATTTGGTGAACTTCTGGGCGGACGCGCTGCGCCAAAACTGGGGACTGGACGCACGGTTGACCCGGCTGGATGGCGAATATGATCTGAACTTTCTGGCGCAAGCCACAAATGGCCAGGACTATGTGCTGAAAGTCATGCGCGCGGGGTGCGATGCGGGTCTGGTAGATCTTCAGATCGAAGCACTTGCGCATATCGCCTCGGAAGCACCGGGGTTGCCGTTTCCAAAGGTGTTCCCGGCGTTGAACGGCGCAATATTGCCGGAAAATTCCGATTCCGAAGGGAAGTCGCGGCTGGTGTGGTTGCAGGAACGCCTGCCCGGGCGATGCTATGCACAAGCGAACCCGAAATCCGAAGAGCTGATCCTGAAATTGGGTCGTGTTCTGGGCGCAACGGATCGCGCTCTGGAGGGGTTTCAACATGAAGCTTTGCACCGCCCGGATTTCAAATGGGACCTGACGCAAGCGGGTTGGATCAGTAACAAGATAGGCGCTATCAGCGATCCCGCGCGTCGGGCGTTGCTTCGGGATATCTGCAACGAATTCACGGCGATCACGGATAGGCTGGGGCGGCTGCCGAAACAGGCCATTCACAACGACGCCAATGACTATAACATTCTGGTTGAAGGTGAATTGGGTGAGCGGAGGCAGGTTTCCGGCCTGATTGATCTGGGTGACATGTGTGCGGCACCGCGCGTCTGTGATCTTGCGATCGCCGGGGCCTATGTGGTGCTAGATCATGCCAGACCCGAGCGGGCATTGACTGCTCTCGTGCGGGGATACCATGCCGCAAACCGGCTGCAAGCCGAGGAGATCGACCTGATCTGGCCGCTGCTGCGGATGCGATTGGCAGTGTCTGTCCTCAACTCGACCCTGATGGCAGTCGAAAACCCGGACGACCCATATGTGACAATCTCTCAGGCACCTGCGTGGCGGTTTCTTGAGAATGCTTCCGTCAATGGCGGGCTGATGTCTGCGCGTCTTCGGGCAGCGTGCGGGCTGCCGGTCGTGGACGGCGCAGAACGCATCCATGCGTATCTGCAAGGACATCGCGGCCGGTTTTCCCAGATGTTCGGTCAGGACCTAAGCGATACTCCGATGGGGTCGTTGTCAGTCGAGAATTGCGTGTGGCCCCAGAACCCTTTCCACATGCCATTGGCCGAGGCCGCACGTGTTGGCGAGGAATACGGCGAAGGGCTGTGGCTGGGCTATTACAACGAACCCCGCCTGATTTATGCCGAGCCAGGATTTCGCAAAGGGCCATGGAAAGCCTCGGACCGGCGAACAGTGCATCTGGCGGTGGATGTGTTTGCACCCGCAGGGACGGTGCTGCACGCACCAATGAGCGGGCGGGTCGAGGTGGTCGAGAACCGAGATCAGCACCTCGATTACGGTGGGGTAATTATCCTGCACCATGAAACACCCGAGGGCGATCCGTTCTATACACTCTATGGTCATCTGGACCCGGAATGCTGTGACCGGTTGAAACCCGGTGATCCGGTGGCACAGGGGTCGGCGTTTGCCCGATTGGGCGACGCCAGCCAGAATGGCGGATGGGCCCCACATGTGCATTTCCAGCTGGCGTTGACAACCAATGGCATGGAAGCGGATTGGCCCGGTGTCGGCGACCCGGATGAGATGGAGCTATGGCACGCAGTTTGCCCGAACCCGGCGGCCTTGCTGAACCTGCCGGATGACAAGGTGTTCTACCAACCCACCGACAAGCAGGCGATCCTGCAAGGCCGCCGCGATCACTTTGGTGGCAACCTGTCGCTGACTTATGATGACCCTGTCATGCTGGTACGCGGGTGGAAACATCACCTGTTTGACGAATGGGGCCGCCCCTATCTGGACGCCTATAACAACGTCCCTCATGTGGGTCATGCGCATCCCCGTATTCAGGCAGTGGCGGCGGATCAGTTGAAGCGGATGAACTCAAATACCCGCTACCTGCATCCGGCACAGACAGCTTTTGCTGACAAGATCCTGTCCAAACTGCCCGATCACTTCGAGGTCTGCTTCTTCGTCAATTCCGGAACTGAAGCCAACGAACTGGCCCTGCGGCTTGCCCGTGCCCATACCGGGGCCAAGGGGATCGTGACACCAGACCATGGCTATCACGGCAATACGAATGCGGCTGTGGCGATATCGGCTTACAAGTTCAACAAACCGGGCGGCATCGGGAAAGCCGACTGGGTTCAACTGGTTGAAGTTGCAGACGACTATCGCGGTTCGTTCAAGCGTGACGATGCGGATCGGGCGCAGAAATTTGCTGATCTTGTGGACCCGGCCATTGCTGCCTTGCAGGACCGGGGTCAGGGTCTGGCCGGGTTCATCGCCGAAACTTTCCCGTCTGTCGGTGGACAAATCATTCCGGCCAAAGGTTACCTGCCTGCGGTTTATGAAGAAATCCGTGCCGCCGGGGGTGTCTGCATAGCAGATGAGGTACAGACCGGTCTGGGTCGCCTGGGTGAGTATTACTTTGGATTTGAACATCAGGGCGCGCTTCCTGATATCGTGGTGATGGGTAAACCCATTGGTAACGGGCACCCTCTGGGTGTGCTGGTGACGACGCGGGCGATTGCCGACAGCTTCAATAACGGGATCGAATTCTTCTCGACCTTTGGCGGATCGACGCTGTCTTGCCGGATCGGCAAGGAAGTATTGGACATCGTCGATGACGAGGGCCTGCAGGACAATGCGCGTCAGATGGGTGACCGCCTGAAAATCGGGCTGCGCCAGATCGAAGCCGACTTTGGTTGCGTTGGCGATGTACGGGGCATGGGACTGTTTCTGGGTGTTGAGCTGATCAATCCCGACGGAACCGAAGGAACCGAGATCTGCAGCTATGTCAAAAATCGGATGCGCGATCACCGAATTCTGATCGGC
Source organism: Ruegeria sp. O4 (assembly GCF_056535125.1). Classification (NCBI taxonomy): domain Bacteria; kingdom Pseudomonadati; phylum Pseudomonadota; class Alphaproteobacteria; order Rhodobacterales; family Roseobacteraceae; genus Ruegeria; species Ruegeria sp. O4. The sequence continues at coordinate 68,359 of NZ_JBQERO010000006.1, forward strand.
AGTGAGGGACCAAAGGACAACATCCTGAAAATCCGCCCACCGCTGACGATTGAGGCCGAGGATGTGGACATGATCCTGTGGGCGCTAAGGGACGTGCTGTCCGAGGTCGGTGACTTCTCTCCTGCTCCGGTTTGCGATCACGACCATCACCACGCGGGATGCGGGTGCTGCTGAAGGATTGACCCCGGCGCTTTGCCGGGTTTGACCGTCCTGCAAGCACAGTCAATGCAAAACGGCAGTGGAGGTATCGTGGCCTGTCGTCGGAATCGCATTTCCCGTTGTCATACGCCGGAGCGTCAGGCCCAGTTCCTCCGACAGGGATGCCAGAGCAGGCGCAAAATCCGGGCGCACGATCAGTGACGCCATCATCATCGCGTCTTCGCGTGCCCCTTCGGATGCGGCGGCAACCATTTGGGCAAAACAATTCTCATCCGCGCCCAGACATGCACACCCCAGACCGTGCCTGATTAGCGGGCGTCGACAATGCGTTGCGCAAAGCGAACACAGACGATCCAGCGTCAGCATGGCGGCACGCCCATAATCTGATCCCAGCGCTATGCAAAAATCGCTCGCGATATCAGCGCGACCGCTTTCACCCTGGCTCCACATCCGCAGATACATCACCGCACCCGCTTCGACTGGATCAAGATCCGCCAGACGGCCGACCGCGGCACCGCCGCGCAATGAATGCGCGCTCATTTCGTCAGGATCAGTTTACCTGCACGGGTGATGCGCAGGGTATACAATTGGTCACCCAACTCGATATGGGCCAGGTGGCCACCTTTGGTCAAATCCTCGGCCTTGTGCGCAGGCAGCATCGAGACAGCATAACCTTGGGTTGGGGTCGGGTTCTGTACGTTCATCGGGGCATCTCCAGAGCGAGTCGGCATGGTGCCATACCTGTTGCGTTTCGTTTTATCTGGCTGACCCGAGAGGGTTGGCTTTCCGTTCCTGTCATTAAATCTGATTATTTTAGTAAGGAATGTCAAGCGCTGTTTCAAATCAGGCGTCATTGAGCCGATTGCGCCCCTGAAAACGACGGGTTAAGACTTGGGGCGGGTATTGAAAGGCAAGCAAAACGTGACCGCAGCAGTTGTTTTTGATCTGGATGGAACGTTGGTCGACAGCGTCGGGGACCTGGCAGCAGCGGCCAATAAAACGCTGAACGGTCTGGGTCACGATCCTGTGCCCGTTGATGTGATCAGAGGGTTTGTTGGCAATGGCCTTCCCAAACTGGTCGAGCGTTTGATGCGACACTGTGATTTGCCCATGGATCGCCACGCGGAACTGACCCAACAGACACTGAAGCATTACAATGCGGCGGTCAGTGCAACGACAGTGCCTTATCCCGGGGTTCTGGAGGCCCTGGAAACACTGAAACAGATGGGTTGCGTTCTTGGTATCTGCACCAACAAACCCGAAGCACCCGCACGTCACGTGCTGGAGGCGCTCAACTTATCCCGGTTCTTCGACGTTGTTTTCGGCGGTGATACATTGCCAATTCGCAAACCGGATCCGGGCCACCTGCTGGAAAGCTTCAAAGCACTTGGGACCTCGGGCACACGCTTGTATGTGGGTGACAGCGAGGTCGACGCAGAAACAGCTGTAAACGCCAGGATACCGTTTCTGCTGTTCACGGAAGGGTACCGCAAAACCCCGGTGGCCAATATACCGCACACCGTTGCTTACAGTGCGTCCGAAACACTGCCGACACTCGTGACCAAATTGATCCAAAACTAAGTAAGTTCACTCGACACGAGTCATAAAACGAATGACTTGGGCTTTCGCAAACCCCAAAAAGTTAAGAGGGGCCGGCCGAGGGGGTGTGACCAGCCCCTCATCGGGGAAAGTAAATACCGTGTTTGTGTGTGGTAAGTACGGTAGGTCATGTTTACCCCTGATCGGCAGTTTGCGAAATTGGGGGATTCCCGTAGTTCGGCGAAAATAACTGAAAAACTGGAAAAAGAGGCACGTCAGACCACACAATTTACCTGTGATAATTTGCCTGTAAGATAGCCCGACGGTTCGAACATTCGGTTCGCTGGTTGAATGGGTATAGGGTAACCCATGAAAAAACAGGACAGAAATCAGAGAGCGGCGCGTCTGCAAATCCTGCAGGGCATTCTGCCTTTTGACCGCGCGCGCCTTCCGGCGGAAATGCTGGCTGGTCTGAGTTTTGCCTGCCTCGCGATCCCCGAAGTCATGGGTTACACCAAGATCGCCGGCACTCCGGTCATGTCCGGGCTGTATACGATCCTGATTCCCATGGCTCTGTTTGCGCTGTTCGGATCGTCCCGACACCTTGTTGTCGGTGCCGATTCGGCGACAGCAGCCATCACCGCCTCGGGACTGGCGGGCTTGGCGATGTCCGGAACGTCTGAGTATCTGGCACTGGCGTCCTTGCTGGCGCTTATGGCTGCCATGCTTTTGATTGCCGCGCGTGTCATCGGGCTGGGGTTTCTGGCTGATTTTCTGTCCAGAACGGTATTGGTCGGCTTTCTGACCGGCGTGGGCATTCAGGTTGCAACGGGTCAAATCCCCGGATTGTTGGGCATCGAATCCGCTGGGCACGGAACACTTGCAAGGTTGAAGGACGTTTACTTCAACATATCCAACGTCAACTGGCCAACCGTGATCGTCTCATCAGCCGTGTTAGGCATTGTCCTGGGATGCACAAGACTGTCGCGCAAAATCCCGGGGCCATTGGTTGCCATTGTCGGGGTGATCCTGTGCAGTTGGGCCTTTTCATTCAACATTTCCGGAATCTCGGTGTTGGGAGAGGTTGTCGGCGGTTTGCCCTCGTTCTCGATCCCGGACGTGCAGTGGAGCTGGACCTTGTTCAAACAATTGCTCCCCACGGCCTTGTCCATCTTCGTTGTTATTCTGGCACAAAGCGCCGCAACATCACGGGCATACGCCTCGAGATATGATGAGACTTTCAACGAAAACACGGACCTGATCGGACTGGGTCTTGCGAATTTCGGAGCCGCATTCACGGGGACATTCGTGGTCAATGGCAGCCCCACAAAGACCGAGATGGTCGCCAGCGCCGGAGGGCGCAGCCAGGTGGCGCAACTGACAACAGTGGTAATAGTCCTGTTGGTTATCCTGTTTCTGACCAAGCCTTTAGCCTATCTTCCCACAGCAGCACTTTCGGCCATCGTTTTCCTGATCGGTCTCAAGCTGATCGACCTGCACGGAATGGCAACAATTTACAGGCAGGCCCGGTCCGAGTTCTGGGTTGCCACGGCAACCGCCACCGTGGTTGTTCTGGTTGGTGTCGAGCAAGGCGTCATTTTTGCCATGGTCCTGTCTTTGGTCGACCACACACGCCGGGGATACCACCCAAAGAATTCGGTAGTATTGCGTACCGAGTCCGGTGGCTGGCGTTCAAAGGGATTGGAAGCACCAAACCAATTCGAGCCCGGTCTGGTAATCTACCGGTTTTCCCACGGCATGTACTACGCGAACATGCAGATATTCACCGAGGAAGTCACAACAATCGTTCAGAACGCAGACGGAAAACTGACATGGTTCTGCATCGACGCCTCGGCAATTGACGTTGTCGATTTCACAGCCGGGTTCACGTTGCGCAGTATCGCCAATTTCCTGCAATCCAAGGGGATACGGCTGGTTTTCACGCTGGTCGAGCCAGATGTGAAAGCCGAGCTGGATCGCTACGGCATCACAGAACTGATTGGTGAAACTGCGTTTTATGAAAACGGCAAAGCCCTGCTGGATGCCTATCACACGCGCCCAAATCCCATGTGACCGTTAATCACCTGTAGCTTCGCGCCCTGGACATCTTCCCGTTCCCCGGATTGAAAGAGTTGGTCGGAACGCAGCATTTGTAATGCGCCGCCAAATCGGGTTTGGCTTTGTACATGTGCCCCACATAGTGTTCGGCAGGATATTCCGCACCGCACTCGTCAAACAGGGCCAGCATTGCCGCCTTCAGCGCGCTCGGTCGCGTGCCCCTATCGGGTAGTCCGGTTTGTTTGTTAGTGCATCGTGGGCCTCTGGTCTATCGGGACGATGCTTTCGGGCGCAGGCGGGCAGGAGCCCAACGCACTGTGCGGCCTGACGGTGTTGTAGTGGATACGAGATTGCTCGATCAGAGTTTGCGCCTCCTTTAGGCTTTAGAAGATTTCGCCGTTGAGCAGCTCATCCCGGAACCGGGCGTTGAAGCTTTCGCAATGACTGTTCTCCTAGGGTGATCCCGGTTCGATGTAAGCCGTCTTCGCCCCGACAGCTGCAATCCACTCCCGCACCTTCTGGGCGATAAATTCCGGCCCATTGTCGGATCTTATGAATGCCGGCGGGCCGCGGAGGATGAACAGGTCAGTCAATGCATTCAGCACATCTGTTGAGTTGAGCTTACGATCGACGCGGATCATCAGCACCTCGCTGGTGTATTCGTCAATGATGTTCAGCGTCCGATACACGCCCACGCCAGTCAGAACCCATACCACTGGATAGCCAGTGAACAACTCCGAAGGGGTCCAACACAACCAGTTTGCCCGCAAAAAGGTTAGGTTTCCCTTTCGGTTCTTTCGAAAACCCGGCGTCAAATATCTTGACCGGGCGGTTCCAAAAGACCGCCGGGTTCTAACAATGCCCGCTCTGACAGCCATGGGTTAAGTTCTAGCGCCGCGGCAAGGGCAGCGCGCGCGTCGTCAAGGCGCTTCAGACCCAACAATGACAAGGCGCGACCGCTCAGCGCACCTATATGGTTCGGCGACAACTCGATCGTGACATTCAGATCCTGCAAGGCAGCAGCGAAGTCTTGTCTGAGATAGTTCACAAACGCACGCTGATTGTAGCCTTCGGCGTAGTTCGGGCAGTAATCGACAAGCTGGTCAAGCTCTTCCAACGCGCCCAGTAAATCCCAAGCCTCCCGCCGTGCCATTCCCCGGTCCAGCAAGCCTTGCGCACGCGCATCCGGCGCGTCCGTCCAAAGCTCCCACATCTGGTTGGAAATGGCGCGCGCATCACTTTGCGATTCTGCCTTCCGAACCTGATTGATTAGCGCATCCACACCTTCTGAATGATCCGGAGCATCAGGGCAGGACTGGGCGTGCGCCGCACAAGACAAGGCAACAACAGAAAGAGCAAAGAGGAAAGCGTGTGTCATGTACCAAGGATGGCTCGTAATCCTGATCCGTCAAGCCTGATGCTCGAACCCACCCAAACTGCCGGCTTCCTTAACCGCCTCCATCGCCACAAAGGTCGAGGTGCTGGCGACATGCGGCATGGATGAAATCTTTTCGGCCAGAACACGACGATACTCTGACATCGTGGCTGTGCGGACCTTCAACAAATAGTCGAAATTCGAAGCAATCATATGGGCTTGCTCGACCTCGGCAGTTTTTCGGACAGCCGCATTGAACTCGGCCAGTGCCTTTTCGCGGGTATCGGTCAGGCGCACTTCGACAAAGGCAACGTGGTCCAGCCCCAGTCTGATCGGATCCAGCATCGCCCGGTATCCTTTGATCACCCCGCTTGCTTCAAGCCGTTTCAGGCGCGCCTGTGTCGGTGATTTCGACAGACCAATTTCGCGCGCAAGATCGGCGACCGAAATGCGCCCATCCTCGGCCAGAATTCTCAGAATCGACCGGTCAAACCGGTCCAGGTCAGGAAAGTTCATTTGCGCTGCTCTCTGGCGAAATTTCAGGTGTTCCGCCTTCAATTATCGTAAACTCAGGCGATTGTCCTGAGTTTTCGCAGGTATATTGGCACAAAGACCGGAGGACTCATGTCTCATACCCTGCGTACATTAATCGACACCTCAACCTATGCTGACCAGTCGGCGATCCTTGAAACCCTGATCTCTCAGGCCAGCCTGAGCGCCACGGACCGCGGCGCCATCAGCGCCGCTGCCGCGCAGCTTGTGCGCGACATCCGATCCAGCACGTCTCCGGGGTTGATGGAGGTGTTTTTGGCCGAATACGGCCTGTCCACCGACGAAGGCGTCGCCCTGATGTGCCTGGCCGAGGCGCTGTTGCGCGTGCCGGATGCCGACACGATTGACGCGTTGATTGAAGACAAAATCGCCCCTTCGGATTGGGGTAAGCATCTTGGACACTCGTCTTCATCCTTGGTGAACGCCTCAACCTGGGCACTGATGCTGACGGGCAAGGTTCTGGACGAAGGCAAGGCCTCGCCTGTTGGCGCCCTGCGCGGGGCCATCAAGCGATTGGGTGAACCCGTGATCCGTACCGCCGTGTCGCGTGCGATGAAGGAAATGGGGCGGCAATTCGTGTTAGGTGAGTCCATCAACGCCGCGATGGAGCGTGCGCGCGGGATGGAAAACAAGGGATATACCTACTCCTACGACATGCTGGGAGAGGCCGCGCGAACCGAGGCGGACGCCGCACGATATCACCTGTCGTATTCACGCGCCATCTCGGTCATCGCCGAAGCCTGCACCCATGAGGATATCCGCGCCAACCCGGGAATTTCAGTCAAGTTGTCAGCCCTGCATCCCCGTTATGAACTGGCGCAGGAAAAGCGCGTGATGGATGAACTGGTTCCCCGACTGCGGGCGCTGGCCCTTTTGGCCAAGGCCGCTGGTATGGGGCTAAACGTCGACGCGGAAGAGGCGGATCGCCTGTCTTTGTCATTGCAGGTGATTGAAGCGGTGATGTCCGATCCGGCTCTGGCCGGCTGGGATGGGTTCGGCATCGTAGTTCAGGCTTATGGGCCACGCGCGTCGCTGGTTCTGGACACGCTCTATGACATGGCGGAACGCCACGATCGCAAGCTGATGGTCCGTCTGGTCAAAGGCGCCTATTGGGATACCGAGATCAAACGCGCGCAGGTCGAAGGTGTGGACGGCTTTCCCGTCTTCACCCACAAGGCGGTCACCGATGTGTCCTATATCGCCAATGCGCGCAAATTGCTGGGCATGACAGACCGGATCTATCCGCAATTCGCCACCCACAACGCCCATACAGTCAGCGCCATCCTGCACATGGCCGAAGGTCAGCCTTTTGAGTTCCAGCGCCTGCACGGCATGGGCGAGACATTGCATCAGCTTGTGATGAACAGGCAGAAGACCCGCTGCCGCATTTATGCACCGGTTGGCGCGCATCGTGACCTGCTGGCCTACCTTGTGCGGCGTCTGCTGGAAAACGGAGCGAACTCATCCTTCGTCAACCAGATTGTCGACGATAACGTCCCGCCGGAAGTGGTTGCCGCAGATCCGTTTGTTACTGTTCAAACGCCTCCGCCCCCGCTGCCCACCGGCCCCGAACTGTTCCAGCCGGATCGCCCCAATTCCAAGGGCTTCGATCTGCACCACACCCCGACGCTGGACAAGGTTGACGCAGCGCGGGACCAGTTCCGCGCGTATCACTGGTATGCACAACCCTTGCTGGCTGACGCTGCCAAACCCCAAGCGGATGAGCAGGTAATCAACCCGGCGAATCCTGCCGACAAACCAGGTGCGGTCGCCTCGGCAAGTGACGCGGATGTTGAACTGGCGCTGGCTTCGGCAAAGCCGTGGCAGGCCCCGGCAGTCGAACGTGCCCGTATCCTGAACTCTGCCGCCGATCTTTATGAAACACATTACGGCGAGTTGTTCGCCCTGCTGGCGCGTGAGGCTGGCAAGTCGCTGCCCGACGCGGTGGCGGAACTGCGTGAGGCGGTGGATTTCCTACGTTACTACGCCGCCAACATTCCTGATGCCGAGCCCGCTGGCATATTTACCTGCATCAGCCCGTGGAACTTCCCGCTGGCGATTTTTTCCGGGCAGATTTCGGCTGCTTTGGCGACCGGGAACGCCGTTTTGGCCAAGCCTGCGCCGCAGGCACCCCTGATCGCGCACCGCGCCATTCAATTGCTGCATGAGGCTGGTGTGCCGCGCGACGCGCTGCAATTGCTGCCGGGTGGTCCGGCCGTGGGCGCGGCGCTGACATCGGATGCGCGCGTCTCGGGCGTGGCCTTCACCGGCTCGACAACGACCGCTCTCAGAATCCGGTCGGCAATGGCTGGGGCCATGCGCCCCGGCACGCCGTTGATCGCAGAAACTGGCGGCCTGAACGCCATGATCGTCGACAGCACCGCACTTCCCGAACAGGCCGTGCAATCGATCATTGAAAGCGCTTTTCAGTCCGCGGGTCAGCGGTGTTCCGCACTGCGATGCCTGTACCTGCAACAGGATATCGCAGATGACGTGCTGACCATGCTCAAAGGGGCAATGGACGCCCTGCGCATCGGGGACCCCTGGCTGATCTCTACCGATTGCGGCCCGGTGATTGACGCGCAGGCCCGGCAGGTCATCGCCGATCACGTCGCTATTGCACGGGCCGAAGGGCGCGTTCTGAAAGAGCTGCCTCCGCCGACAGAGGGCATCTTTGTTGCCCCCACGCTGATCGAAATCTCGGGCATTGCCGCGCTGGAGCGCGAGATTTTTGGCCCCGTGTTGCACGTGGCACGGTTCAAAGCGCAGGAAATCGACAAGGTCATCGCGGATATCAACGCAACCGGATACGGGCTGACCTTTGGCCTGCAAACCCGGATCGACGACCGGGTGCAGCATGTGACCGAAGCAATCCATGCCGGAAACATCTATGTAAACCGCAATCAGATCGGTGCCATCGTTGGCTCCCAACCTTTTGGCGGTGAAGGGCTGTCAGGCACCGGCCCGAAGGCGGGCGGCCCGAATTACATGGCCCGGTTTTGTGCACCGGATCGGCAAATCACGACAGAATCCTGGGAGCATTTGGCAGACCTACCTGCCCCTCAAGGCCAGCCTGCCCCAATCCAAACCCGTTCTCTGCCCGGTCCGACCGGAGAATCGAACCGGCTGAGCGAATATCCCCGCCCGCCTCTTCTGTGCATGGGGCCGGGGGAAACGGCGGCGCGCGCGCAGGCTGAAGCTGTACAGGCGCTGGGTGGAACCGCCATTCAGGCAACCGGAATGCTTGACCTTCACCGGTTAGAGAACCTGACCGGTATCTCTGGTGTCCTTTGGTGGGGGGATGCTGAAACCGCGCAGCAGATCGAACAGCACCTGGCCCGCAGAGACGGCCCCATTTTGCCCCTGATTCCCGGCAGACCCGACCGCGCGCGTGTGTTGGGTGAGCGCCATGTGTGTGTCGATACGACCGCAGCTGGCGGAAACGCTGCGTTGTTGGGAGGTGCGGCGTAAGCTTGCCTTGACGCTGGGCGCGCAAAAGCCCAGCGTCACCTCATGTTTCCGATCCGCGACCATAACCCCTCGGGGCGCACGCCTTATGTTGTCTACGCCTTATTGGCGGCCAACATCCTGATCTTCCTCAGCTATGTGGGGATCATGAATGATGCGCCACTTATTAACCGGCTGTTCTTCGACTATGCGATCATCCCGGCGCGGGTCAGCGACGGGGTTGGTCTGGAAACCCTTGTGACATCCATGTTCCTGCATGGGGGATGGATGCATCTGGCCGGGAACATGCTGTTCTTATGGATATTCGGCGACAATCTGGAAGACGAAATGGGCCATCTGCCCTTTTTGCTGTTCTACTTGGTCGCAGGTATCGGCGCAGGTCTGATCCATGTGGTTACAGGGCCGGACTCTCAGGTGCCTACCGTCGGCGCCTCGGGCGCGATTGCGGGTGTCATGGGGGGATACCTGCTGCTGTTTCCCAAAGCGCGTGTGGATATTCTGCTGATCCTGGTTGTCTATTTCAGGGTCTTTACCATCCCCGCCTTCATCATGCTGGGCGTATGGTTAGCGATACAGTTCTTTGGCAGCGTCACCAGCAACCCGGACGAAGGCGGTATCGCCTACTGGGCCCATACCGGCGGATTTGCAGTAGGGCTGATCCTATGTGTGCCGCTATGGCTGCGACGCGGTGGCGTGCAATTCTGGAACCGCACGCACGGGCACCCGCCCCACCCTGAGGCAAAGTACAAGCTGTCGCAGTCACGTATACCGCGCGTTCCGCGTCGATAAAGCTGAAATGAGGGGCGATCAGCCCATGGGCGCTATCTTACCAAATCGAATACCAAAATTGGGTAGCCCACGCATCCTGTGAGCGGTTGTTGCCGTTCGTGCAGAACGCGGCGAAGGTGCCAAGAGAACTCGGGGTCAGCATGCCAGATTTGGTGCGCGTGTTCGCGGCATGGGAACCGCCGCGGCTGCTTCATTCTCAACGCCGCCGCGCGGGTTAAAACCAGCCATTCAAGCTTGGCCCTGCGAGATTAGATTCCAAAATCAGGGTTGCAAGGCACGCTCGCCGTTCACCGGCACGGTAATTGTTCGCACCTGAGGTGTCAGATTTCGCTCCGAGCAGCCAGGTGCGTTGCCCAAGCTCCGAAAAAAGTTTGACGTTGAGCGGTTCATTGCTGAACACCCTGCCTCAACACTACCAGATTGGAGGAGTCGTTGCCCAGATAACCCTGCATTTTCCCTCGCCAAGGTTTCGATACCGATGAGGGAGGCTACTTTCAAAATGAAATGAATCCCCTTGGTTCAGGATATGCGGCCTGCCATCAATCGATATTTCCAGACATCCTTCAATCACGACCCCGCATTCCTCACCGGCATGAGAATACGGTTCATCACCTGATCCGCCACCCGGCTCAAGATCTAGATCCATGACCTGTAATTCACCTTCGTCGTGCGCTGTCAAAAAGGACTTGAACACCCCTTTACTGCTGAGATCAATTGACCTGCGGTGATTGGCCCGAACGATATAGCTCTCATCATCTGCCGCCTCGTTTTCATCTACACTGAACAGCTGTAGTACCGACAACCGCAACGCGCCACTGATCGAGCGCAAGACCCGAACCGACGGCGATGATAACCCCCTTTCGATTTGGCTGAGAAGGCCCACCGATATCCCTGCCTCGTCAGAGATATAAGTCAGTGTAAGTCCCAGTTCTTTACGCCGATCGCGTATCGCGCGACCAAGTCGCACGTCTTCGCTTACTCCATCCGTTGCAGCCGCTGCTGAGTGATTTGAGTTGTTTGGCATAATGATAAAGACACGCTCTCTTCGTTGCTTGAATACGAAGAATACCTTCCACCACTCTTCATGTCCATGAAATACACCCAGCTTTTCACATTGACCGTGGAAGAAGCCCGCATAAGCATAATATTTCATTTTAATGAAAGAATGTCGAAAATTTTTCAATCTCATCTACACTCGAGGAATGTTGACCTGTCAGGTGGGTCCGCAGGACCTCAGAACAGTGAAGAACCAACAAGGAGAAGTTTCATGAACATGAAAATACTTACCACACTCGCTGCAGCGACCTGGCTGTCTGTTGCGAACGGCACTTTCGCGGAAACTCTTAATGCCGGGGTAACGACCACGGGTGTGCCGTTTACGTTTGTTGATATCCAAACCGGACAACCGACAGGAGCCATGGTTGACATTGCAAATGCGATTGGTGCGGAAATCGGAATGGAGATGCAATTTGAAGTTACTGCGTTTTCGGCACTCATTCCCGCGCTGACCACAGGAAAGATTGATCTTATCTCTGCGGGCATGCTGATCACCGACAAACGCGCAGAGGTCGTTGACTTCTCAGACAGCCCCTACAGCTATGGGGACGCCATGTTCGTCGCTGCGGACAACCCTGAAAACTATACGCGAGACGATCTAGCGGGCGAGGTGATTGGAGCGCAGGTTGGAACTGTGTACGCGGATTCCCTGGCGGAGATTGGGGGATTCGGCGAGATCAAGTTGTATGACTCGATCGTAGATATCATGCGCGACGTTCAACTTGGTCGGATCAAAGCGGGTTTCGGCGACGGCCCCATTGTCGGATACCAGATTTCACAATATCCCAATCTGGGTGTTCGTCTGGTTGAAGGCTATGAACCAATGAAACCGGGCAGAGTCGGGTTGGCTGTAGACAAAGGAAATGCCGAGCTGCTGAAACAGGTGAACGGGGCGTTAGCAAAGTTGCAGAATTCGGGTGAGCTAAAGGCCATCTTCAACAAATACGGCCTTTGAGAAACTTCCCTATCCAGCAAGAGGGCGCTGGCAGCTCACCAAGTGATGTGCCAGCGCTACGACCGTAGGAACAGCGCCAATGTCAACCTTTCTTGAACGCTCGATCGAGTATCTACCTCTGCTTTGGAGTGGATTGAAGCTTACAATTGCCGTCACAGTGCTTGCACTGCTTTTATCAACCTTGTTGGGATTATTGTGGGCTCTGCTCAGAACTTCAGGAATCCCAGTCCTTGCTCAAGGTATTCGGTATCTGACAGAATTCATACGCGGCATCCCGATCCTCGTGGTTTTGTTCTATATCTATTTTGTGATGCCCGAAATCGGCATCGACCTTACCGCGTTTCAGGCTGGCATCATCGGGTTGGCGCTGACCTATTCCTGCTATATCGGCGAAACCTTTCGTGCGGGGATAGAGGCGGTAGACCGCGGCCAGGTAGAGGCGGCAAAAGCCATCGGAATGAAGCACGGTATGATGATGCGTCGAGTGGTACTGCCGCAGGCGTTTAGAATTGTCCTGCCACCCTATGGCAACAATACGATCATGCTACTCAAAGACAGTTCACAGGTCTCTGTTATTTCAGTTGCCGAGTTGACCATGCGGGGAAAAACACTGGCTTCTTCAACCTTCGACAACATGACAATTTTCACTTTGGTTGCGCTGCTTTACCTGAGCTTGACCATCCCCCTGAACATCGCGAACCGGCGAATGGAAAACAAAATGGGCGACGCAAAATGATCGAATTCAAGGAGGTTCATAAATCCTTCGGCTCACTGAACGTGTTGCAAGGTATCAACGCCAATGTCGAAGTGGGCGAAGTTGTTTGCCTTATCGGGCCTTCGGGCTCTGGTAAATCAACGATGCTCCGGTGCGTAAACGGTCTGGAATCTTACCAGGCAGGTGACATTCTGATCGATGGGAAGCGTGTCGATGTCGCATCACCGACAATTCACCAACTTAGAGCGCAAGTGGCTATGGTGTTCCAACGTTTCAACCTTTTCCCCCACCGAACGGCTTTGGAGAATGTCATGGAGGGGCCGCTTTATGTTCTGAAACAGGACAAGTCCGAGGTGCGGGATCGCGCAATCGGATATCTGGAGCGGGTCGGATTAGCCGAAAAAATCAACGCCTACCCTGCCTCGCTGTCCGGAGGGCAACAGCAAAGGGTCGCTATTGCCCGGGCCTTGGCTATGCAACCCAGAGCCATTTTGCTCGACGAACCAACATCGGCACTTGATCCGGAAATGGTCGGCGAGGTGTTACAGGTTATGCGCGCCCTCGCTGAGGAGCACATGACCATGTTTGTGGTGACCCATGAGATTCAATTTGCCCGGGAAGTCGCTGACCGCGTGCTGTTCCTGGATAAGGGTCAAATCGCTGAGCAGGGTAAGGCGCAGGAAGTTTTGCGAAATCCAACACATCCGCGCACCCAGGAATTCCTAAGGCGGGTCACACACCCTGAACAAGGGTGAAATGATGCTGGTTAAATCCAGCCGCTGCCCCAATGACATTTACGGAGAACAACAATGTTCAATCTTGTTGGCCTGAAAGATCTCGATGCGATCCAAGTTGGCGACTACAGACCCAAACCGACAACCCTGACGCCGGGGCAACAGTAAGCTACTGCGCACGTTTACACATCGCCAACAGGCGATACCAAGATCGGTATCTGGGAATGCACTCCGGGCGAGTTCACCGCAGACCGTAGTGGCATGGCAGAATACTGTCACATTCTGTCTGGTTCGGCGACGATCACTGATGCCGATGGTGGCCGTTCCGTAACCCTTGGCGCGAATGATTTTCTTGCCCTGCCCAAAGGTTGGAAAGGCACCTGGGCAATCCACTCCCACGTCCGCAAGCTCTATTTCCTGGTAGAGAACGCAAATTGACGACCGTATTTTGAGATTCGGAGTTTGACCGCAATGCTAGACTCTATCTGGTCCGCTACGGCAAATAGCACCCCAAAATTCCCCGCTTTGGCCGGCAACTGCAAGGCTGATGTCGCGATCGTAGGCGCAGGTTACACTGGCCTCTCCTGTGCTCTTTCTCTTGCTGAAGCGGGTGCAAACGTCATCGTCGTTGAAGCTGAGCAACCTGGATTTGGTGCCAGTGGGAGAAATGGTGGTCAGGTCATTCCCGGCCTCAAGTACGATCCTGACAAGCTGGACCGCATGTATGGCGAGGCAACCACCGAATTTGTCGGCGGTGCTGCGCAACATGTGTTTGATATTATCGATAGGCATAACATCCAATGTGACCACCGCCAGGACGGCTGGATTCAGACAACTGTAAAAACCTCGCATATCCCCACTTTGCAAAGCCGGATGCAGCAATGGGAAAAGCGGGGGGCCTCCGTCGAATGGCTGGATGCTGCGCAGGTCGCTCGTCAGACGGGTTCAAGAAGGTTTGTTGCAGGTTGGAAAGACCGGAGGGCTGGCTGTGTGCACCCGCTGAATTATGCCACCGGGCTTGCACAAGCGGCTGCGGATGCCGGGTGTAAGATTTACGGCAAGAGCCCTGTTTCCCGGATACAATCAGATGGAGCGGGATGGAAACTGTCGGTAGGCGAGCAAGGGCAGATCAAAGCAGATCAGGTGGTGCTGGCGACCAACGGCTATACAAGCCACCTGTGGCCCGGATTGCGCCAGACAATGGTGCCCGCCAACAGTTTTCAGGTGGCCACAAAGCCTCTGCCCGAAAGCATTAGCCAATCAATCTTGCCCGAAGGCTGCGTTGTATCGGACACTCGGCGTATCGCTAATTATTTTCGGATTGGCCCGGGGAACCGTCTCATGGTGGGGGGGCGAGGACATTTTGCAGAACCACGCGGGCCGAACTCTTTCAAACGTATCCATGCTGACTTGAAGGCGCTTTTCCCTTCTCTGGAAAATCAAGAGTTGGAATTTATGTGGTCTGGACGCGCTGCAATGAATTTGGACCACCTGCCTCATATCTATCAACCGGCTGCCGGAGTCACGGCCGCACTGGGGTATAATGGCAGAGGTCTGGCGCTTGGCAGTGCATAGGGGGCGGCAATTGGTGCCCATCTGGCGAACTCTTCCATCCCTCTGCCGTTGCCGGCGGACCGGATGAAGCAACTCCCCTTTCATCGCTTGCACCCATATTACGGCACCGCCGCGATCTGGTACTTTCGTCTGCGGGACTTACTGGAGAGGTGATCTGAGAATCGACCTGGCGCATCAGCAAGCACCTGGAAGGATAGCAGCGGCCCCATTGCACGGCTGTCATGTCCAGACGTGGTGCTCGGGATCGGCTGGCAGCGTGACGACAAAGTGTGGAAGTACTCTATGGGAAGCAGGTTCTCCTTCCGCGAGGCCATCCACTCGCGCTTCGCCGGTCTCTGGCTTTCGCGGCAAAGCCAGTATTAGCCGAACTTGTACATGTCATGCTGAACACATCGCCATTTGGTGACGATTGTTGATACGCGGGCCATCCCGAGCGGACAATGAAATCGGCACCGCTCTCCAAAATATACTCCAGCCGCGACGGCCTCTCATTGGCGCGGGCACCATCGGCAATATCCCCGGTATGAACCGGAAAGTGCTTGTGGCATTCACCACTATGCCCGTCGGTAACCTCAATGGCCCGGAATATGTCCGTCGCCCCGCAACGATATGTAATCGCCACGCCTGACCATTCTTTCTGGGTCCCATGACCGTTATTCCGTCAACCAATGAGGCAACCGAACGGTCATGTGACCAGATCTTGATCTTATCCGCCAAAAGCATCTGGCATGTTGTTTCCAGCCAGCTTGCACTCCCGCGGGGCCGCTTCAATACACCAACGTCATACAAACCGTGATCTCGGCAGACGCTGCGCAGGCCGAAGCGGACGATAGTGAATGGCCATAGGGCCTATGATGCTGGCAAGCCGCAAAAGTGACTGGGAGACCGCGACCTTCCGGCTGCGTCGGCAGGCACCGGCTTCCCGTGCGGCCACCCAAATGTCAACTACATCACCATGAACGGAAACAAGCCCGCTCCGGCCCTTTAACTCGGGAATGAAACCAGTCCTACGCCTTCCAAAACAGAGCAAGACTGATTTATGGATCGCTTAAGTTAGCGCCTGTGGGCGATCAGCCCCGGATCACTTTGGCGAATTGATCAAAGATTGGTTCATTCGAACAGATCACTTCACCATCTTCCAGCGCGTTACCCTCGGGGTTCAGGGCCTGCACAAAGCCGCCCGCCTCTTTCACGATGATGATACCGGCGGCGACATCCCACGCGTTCAGGCGGCGTTCCCAGAAGCCTTCGTACCGGCCCGCAGCCACATATGCCATGTCAAGCGCCGCAGCACCCCAACGGCGCACACCGGCGCAAGCGGGCATCAGACGCGCCAAATCCTGCAGGGTTGCAGGCAGGTCAGAACGACCCCCAAAGGGCAGGCCGGTTGCAAAGATCGATTCTATCATGCGGTGACGCCCCGACACTCGAATTCGGGTGTCGTTCATCCACGCGCCCTCGCCTTTTTCGGCAAAGAACATCTCATCCTTGGCGGCGTCATAGATCACGCCGGCTACGATCTTGCCTTTGTGCTCCAGCGCGATGGAAATCGCCCAGTGCGGCAGGCCATGCAGAAAATTGGTGGTGCCGTCCAACGGGTCAACGATCCAGCGGCGGGTCGGGTCTTCTCCGTCGATGGAGCCACCCTCTTCAGCCAGCCAGCCATAGGTCGGGCGTGCGCCCAGCAACTCGTCCTTCAGGATGGCTTCGGCCGCGATATCGGCCTTAGACACAAAGTCACCAGCGCCTTTCATCGACACCTGCAGATTCTCGACTTCACGAAAGTCCTTGACCAAAGAACGCCCCGCCTTGCGCGCGGCCTTGATCATGATGTTGAGATTTGCACTGCCAACCATTGTAAAAAGGCTCCTGTCCGGTCAAACCGCGCGTATACTGCCGCAAGGCTTCCTTGCCAAGAGGAATGATGTGCATAACAGACCCGCAGAAAACGCCTCTACCGGGATTGCAGCTTGCGCGCCTCTTCGCGGGCCAGTTTCACCAGTTCCTGCACATAGGGCTTGTCCAGATCTTCTGAACGGACCGCTGCATAAAGGCGACGCGTGATCCCCTCTTTGGTCAGGGGGCGGGTCACATAGTCCGAGTTGTATTTGACCTCGCGCACGACCCAATCCGGCAGAACCGAGATGCCTCGGTTTGAGGCCACCAGAAGCAGGATGACAGCTGTCAGTTCCACCTGCCTGATCGAGGCGGGTTCGACCCGTGCAGGGATCAACAATTGGCTGAACACATCCAGACGTGTGCGTTCCACCGGGTAGGTGATCAGGGTCTGGCCTCGGAAATCCTCAGCCTCGACATAGGCTTTTTCCGCCAGTGGATGGGCTGATGCAGCGACAAAGACGGGGTTGTAGTCAAACAGCTCCACAAACTCGACACCCGGCAGGTCTTCGGGATCGGATGAGACCACCAGATCAACCTCTTCCTTCTGCAAGGCTGGCAGGGCGTCGAAGGCCAGACCGGGTCGGATATCGACATCCACGTCGCCCCAGGATTTCCTGAAAGATTCAAGAACCGGAAACAGCCATTCGAAACACGCGTGGCATTCGATGGCGATATGCATCCGCCCGGTACGCCCGTCCCGCAGCGATGAAAACTCATTCTGTGCCGCCTCGACCTGCGGCAGGATCTGCTCGGCCAACCGCAGCAGACGCAAACCGGCGGCTGACAGCTTCATCGGCTTTGAACGTCGCAGAAACAGCTCGACCCCGGCCTGATCCTCCAACCCTTTGATCTGATGACTCAATGCGGATTGAGTGATGTTCAACTGGTCGGCAGCGCGCGCCAACCCACCGCATTCATGGATCGCCTTTATGGTACGCAGGTGCCGGAATTCAATATGCATCTCA
This sequence comes from Ruegeria sp. O4, assembly GCF_056535125.1. Taxonomy (NCBI): domain Bacteria; kingdom Pseudomonadati; phylum Pseudomonadota; class Alphaproteobacteria; order Rhodobacterales; family Roseobacteraceae; genus Ruegeria; species Ruegeria sp. O4. The sequence goes on from NZ_JBQERO010000006.1 coordinate 86,198, forward strand.
AGTATCGTTCATGTTGTTGTTGAATAATATGAGTTTGTCTCACAATGCCCGTCATGGCACAAGATAGTCAGTTGATCCAGTGAGGCAGCCATGTCCAAACCCGAAATTTCATTCGAGTTCTTTCCGCCCAAAACTCTGGAGGCTTCTTTCCGCCTTTGGGATACGGTCCAGACATTGGCACCGCTGGAGCCCCGTTTTGTATCCGTCACCTACGGTGCAGGCGGTACGACCCGGGAACTGACGCGCGACGCGGTCGCAACCCTGCATAAATCCTCTGGTTTGAAGGTCGCTGCACACCTGACCTGTGTTGACGCTTCGCGGCAGGAAACGCTGGAAATCGCCGACACATTCGCACGTGCGGGCGTGCAGGACATCGTGGCCCTGCGGGGCGACCCGCCAAAAGGGCATGATCGGTTCGTACCGCACCCCGAAGGCTTTAACAGTTCGATTGAGTTGATTGAGGCGCTGGCTGAAACCGAAATGTTCAGCATCCGTGTCGGGGCTTATCCTGACAAGCACCCTGAAGCCGCCGACATGTCAGCAGACGTGGACTGGCTGAAGGCCAAACTTGACGCGGGCGCTGACGAAGCGCTGACGCAATTCTTTTTCGAGGCCGAAACCTTCTTCCGTTTCCGTGATGCCTGCGCAAAGGCGGGTATCGACAAACCGATCGTTCCGGGCATTCTGCCGATAGAAAACTGGGCAGGTGCGCGCAAGTTCGCCAAAAGCTGTGGCACACATATTCCCGATTGGGTCGAACAAGCCTTTGAAAAGGCCGTGCGCGACGGGCGAGAGGATCTGCTGGCAACTGCGATCTGCACCGAGTTGTGCTCGGACCTGATCGAAGGTGGTGTGGACAAGCTGCATTTCTATACCCTCAACCGCCCGGAATTGACGCGCGATGTGTGCTTTGCCCTTGGAATTACGCCACAAGTCGATCTTCAAAACGTCGCCTGACAACTGAAAAATCCAATGATTCGCCCGGGTTACGAATTTTCCCGGGCGTTTTCCTTTTCTTATGCGTGACCTGTTTCACAGTCGTATCCGCGAATTCACACCTTTGCGGAACAATAGAATCTTCGCATCGCGATTGTTGTCAGCTTCCCTCTCAATCAACCATGAAATTTGACAAAACCATGCCCTCGGCAACACTAGGGCTGTGTAGTTTTTAATGAGTGTTTTGAGTATGGAACCTGTCGATAAGGTTAGGGCACGCACGGATGCCCTGGCAGATCTGGGCCTAAACCCGTCTGCCAATTCCAGTGAAATACGAGAGGCCTGGCGTCACATCGCCTTTCACACGCATCCTGATCACAAGGAAGGCGACAGTTCCGGGTTTTCGCGCGCCAAGGCAGCCTATGATTTTCTGCGCAAAGAAGGGCTGGCGACAAAGGGCGGTGCCGCTGCTGGCCCGCCGCAACCACGTCGGGCACGGTTGAAAAAACGTATCATCGAGCTTCCGCAAGAGGATATTGCCGCCTGTGAGGCAATGCTGAATCCGGGGCAAGTGCTGTCGCATATGAACAGTCAGCCTGGTATTCAACCCAAATGTGGCAGCGGTGTTGCTGACCATGTCCCCGACGCGGTCGGATGCTTTGGGCGACACCTGACCTACTTCGTCACGACACCGGTTAATCAGGGCGCAAATCGTGTGGCTTTGCCAACGACCGTTCTGACCAGTGCGCGGCACACCACAGCGGAAATCCTGAGCTTTCAATCCAGCGACACGGGCGCTGGGGAAGTCGTCATTCCCGATACGATCCGAGAACGCAAATTTCCGGGTGCCAAGAGCGTCAGGATCCGGTTTGACGCCGACCAGACGATACGGGATCAGTTCTGGCTTGCTGGCTGAACGAAAAAGCCCGGCTGGTTAAGCCGGGCTTTGTGCATTTGCGGCCAGGTCAGTTTTTCACCGGACCTTCCGAGGTAAATTTCGGGATCACGCTGGTCGAGGCGTCAGACGGCTCGATACCCGGCCAGTTGCCTTCAGCAAGGTTGATGTTGCCCGGAATGTCTTCTTCGAAGAACCCGACGACCACATCCGTGATGTTGAGATACAGCTTGTCGTCAACGATCCGCCACAAGTTCGGGTTTGCCGGAACCTTGCCACCGCGCGACACGCCATAGGCGCAGTGCCCATCATATTGCGGCGCATAATAGGCCGGGTTTTCCAGAAATTTGTCGCGGTTTTCCTCGGACGAGAATGCCCAGGTTGCACCATTGTATTCGGCAGTAATGCTGGCATTGCCACGCACGCCTTCGTTCTGTGGCTGACCTACCGGTACCTGATCCAGGTTGCGATAGGCGACAACATCATACCCCGAGACGGCAAACCCTGTGCCGTCAATATATTGCGGCCCGGCAAATGCCGGAACGGCCAGGGCCATGGCCGCAGCAAAGGTCAAAGCAAAGCGTTTCATGTAGTTTATCCTTTTCGTTCCAGCGGTATCGGTGACGCCGTGATGGCAGGTCTGGCAAAACAATATGCGATTCCCATTCTGTTCGTAGCCCTCCTCGCGCCGCTGTGACCCCTCTCGAGCAAACGTGAGAGTTTGGTCGCGGATTATTACAAATTATGCCGGAAAAGCTGGGTTGGACTCGGCGGATTGCAACACTACCTGTAAGACTGCATCGAACGCGGCCCGGACAAAGGCATGAAAGGCAAGAAATGAGCGACCAATCTTCGTATACCCCACCAGCAGTCTGGACATGGGACAGTGAAAGTGGCGGACAGTTCGCCAACATTAACCGACCTATTGCCGGAGCAACCCATGACAAGGACTTGCCGGTTGGACGTCACCCTTTGCAGTTGTATTCCCTTGCCACGCCCAACGGTGTCAAAGTCACGGTAATGCTGGAAGAGTTGCTGGCATTGGGTCACGAAGGTGCTGAATACAACGCCTGGCTGATCAACATCGGCGATGGCGACCAGTTCGGTTCAGGGTTTGTCGAGGCCAACCCAAACTCGAAAATTCCGGCCCTTTGGGATCGCTCTGGCGACAAGCCGGTTCGGGTGTTTGAAAGTGCCTCGATCCTGTTTCATCTGGCTGAGAAGTTTGGAGAGTTTCTGCCCGCGTCCGGGCCGGAACGGACCGAAGTCATGAACTGGCTATTCTGGCAAATGGGCAGCGCCCCTTATCTGGGCGGCGGGTTTGGCCATTTCTACGCCTACGCGCCCGAAAAGTGGGAATACCCGATCAACCGCTTTGCGATGGAGGCAAAACGCCAGCTGGACGTTCTGGACAGGGAACTGGCGAACAAGACCTATATCGCGGGCGAGGAATATACGATTGCCGACATGGCGATCTGGCCGTGGTACGGTCAACTGGTTCTGGGCCGTCTGTATAGCGCGGCAGAGTTCCTTGACGCGGAATCCTACAAGAACGTGGTGCGCTGGGCCAAGGCGATTGACGCACGGCCTGCGGTTCAGCGTGGCCGTATGGTCAACCGCGCCTTTGGCGAGCCGCACACGCAGCTTCACGAGCGTCACGACGCCAGTGATTTCGAAACACGTACGCAGGACAAACTGGAAGCTGCTGCGGAATAGCAGCGTCCGATCCTGGTACCACGCGGCGCAATATGCGCCGCGTGTTTGCCTTTTGGTCGTTACTTCAGAATTGGCGGTTTCGCGGGATTGCTGCCCGGAACCTCGCGTACCAGATCTGCAACCTGCGGTTCGGGCAGGTCAAAGCGAAGCCCCGTCTTCGCCAGCAGCGCGGCAGCGGCGTCATCTGTGGCAAAGAACCCGACATCTATCGCCCCCGCTTCGATCCCCGAAAACGTCAACGCCTCTGAAGCTGCCCTGGCCAGCGCTGGCTCGGCCCCTTCGACCGCACCGACAAACCCCAGCAAATGACCCTGAGCGCCCGCTTCGGATTTCGTGGCGACCAGATAGGCCGCACTGGCAAGCCCGCCAGCAGTTGCCAGCTTTGCATCAAGGGCGGTCAACAGGCTGTCCGGCAGACCGGAGGGCGGCATGAACTCGGCAAGCTTTTCCTCGACCTCTTTGGGGCCATGCTGCAACGTTTCGGCCAACCAGCCCAGGGCCTCGGCAGGCACCAGCATGGATGATGGCGCAGTTTCCAGGTTCAGGCCCAGCCCGATACCCTGCCCTGCCAGCATCCCCGACAACACACGCCCCGACAGCGCAACATAAGGCACAGGCCTCCCGGCAAACTGCGCCAATCGTTCCTCGCGGTCGAACGCCAACACAAAGCGCCCGTCGGCCACATCGAACACCTCGGGCGAGATGTTTTCGCCCATCGCTTCCTCGGTCAGCATCAAAAACAGCTCACTATCTGCAAGCCGTTCAAAAAACCGCAGACGGGCAGCATCGTTCTGCGGATCTGCCAGCATCGCGGCATGCGCCGTGTCCAACGCTGTGGTTTCAGTCATTCAGCACCTCTTGGACCCGCGCGCGCAGAACCGGCAGCAGTTCTGCCTCGAACCACGGGTTTTTCTTTACCCATGCCGTATTCCGCCAGGACGGATGAGGCAAGGCAAAGACCCGCGGCGCATGGTCCTGCCAGTTCCGAACGGTATCCGTCACCGACCCTCGCGCGCCCAGATGATATTTATGCGCATGACCACCGACCAACACCGTCAACGGCACCTGCCCCAGTTCCTGCATCACCCTGTCATGCCAGGTTTTGCCGCATATCGCGGGCGGAGGAAGGTCCGCGCCGCGGGCATCATAGCCGGGGAAACAGAATGCCATGGGCACAATCGACACAAGGTCACGATCATAAAAAACAGGTTCATCGACCCCAAGCCAGTGGCGCAGCCTATCGCCTGACGGGTCAGTAAAGGGCTGCCCCGACTCGTGCACGCGCGCACCCGGTGCCTGCCCTGCGATCAGGATGGGTGTCCCGCGCCGAAACCAAACCACCGGGCGGGGTTCATGGGCAGTTTTGGTTTGCGCAAAGGACGCGGCGCACAGGCGGCACGCGCGGATTTCGCCATCTAAATCTTTCATCTTGTTGCAAAACCTCCCAAAGCTGTTTTGCAAGGATCAGGTGTGAAACCACATAATAATGGTGCGGTAGATTTCTAGAAGTGCAGCGGAATTGCCGACAACCGATCAGTTGTTTGAGGGGTCGGCAGCAACGCATTGAACATTTGTTTCATAATTCGACATAATGTAGCCAACATGGAACGGTAAAAACCATCCTTTCTGACCGCCTGAAAGCGCGGCGACACAACGGAAACGAGCAGCAGGCCCCGAATGCTAGAGTTCGACAATGTCAGCAAGTCCTTCTGGACCGGGACGCGCCGCAAGGTGATCCTGGACAGGGTCTCGTTCCGTGTCGAACTGGGCACGTCGCTGGGCGTTCTGGCCCCGAATGGTACTGGCAAAACCACGCTGATCAACATGATGGCCGGTCTGGAAAAACCCGACGAGGGCGTGATCCGCCGCGAATGCCGGGTCTCGTTCCCCATGGGTTTCACCGGGGGTGTAACCGGCAAGTTGTCGGCGCTTGAGAACGCGCGATACATCGCCAAGATTTACGGCATGGATCCGGACTATGTTGAGGCGTATTGCAAATGGCTCTGCGGTTTGGGTGAATATTTCGAACAGCCGCTGTCCACCTATTCTTCGGGGATGCGGTCTCGATTCACGTTTTCTTTGATGCTGGCGCTGGATTTCGACATGTATCTTGTCGATGAAGGGATGCCGGCGTCTACAGATGTTGAATTCAACGAGAAGGCAGGGGCGATCCTGAAGGAAAGGTTGCGCACCACGACATTGGTGATCGTGTCGCACAGCCCGACTGTTTTGGAAAAATTCGCGCAGCAGGCCGCCGTTCTGCTGGACGGGCAATTGTACATGTTTGACTCCTTGGAAGAGGCAAAGCAGCTATATGACTACGAAACCCAAGGTTAGAAAGTACAACTGGCGCAGCAATCGACAGGTGGACGATTCGGCCGAGGCGCGAGCGGATGCAATCTCGCGCATACGGGGCGCGACGCAAGGTCAGGCACCGGCGGCCGAGGCCCAGCCAGGCACGCAAATTGACGACATCAAGCGCGAAGGCCTGACAGGCCGCCAGTTGCGTATTGCGCGTAAACTCGCGCAGAAACACGGACTGGCGGCAACATCGGACTATGATGCGGTGCGCTTGCTGCGCAAGAAAGGCATTGATCCGTTTCAGCGCACGAACCTTCTTGATCTTGCCGCGGCAAAGCCCTCGGGACAGGGCGACAGTTCGAAGGTCAAAGACAAGATCAGCATTCAGTTGCCGCAATCCATAGGCGCAAGCACGCCAAACCTTCCGGGACCCGAGCTCAGCCCGGCTGAGCGGCGGAACCTTGAAATCGGTCAGATTCAGAAGGACATCGCGCGCCGACGCAGGCGTAAACTGTTTGGCCTGTTCGCGCGTCTGGCCGCCTTTGTGTTCCTTCCGACCTTTGTTGTGGGGTTTTATTTCTATCGCATCGCCACCCCGATGTATGCCAGCGATTCCGAGTTTCTGATCCTGCAAGCCGATGGCGGGCCGGGTTCCATCGGCGGGCTGCTCGCTGGAACGCAATTCGCCACCACGCAAGATTCAATCTCGGTTCAATCTTTCCTGGAATCGAAAGAGGCTTTGTTACTGCTGGATCGGGACGCCGGTTTTTCTGATGTCTTCAAGCAGGAAGTGATTGATCCGATTCAAAGGCTATCACCCGACGCCACGCTGGAAGACGCATACAAGCTGTTCAAACGCATGATCACAATCGGGTATGATCCAACCGAAGGGGTCATCCGGATGGAGGTTGTTGCACCAGACGCACAGACCTCGACCGAGTTCTCGGAGCGTTTGATCTCTTACGCCGAAGATCGGGTGAATGCCCTGTCCGGCAAGAAGCGCGAAGACCAGATGCGCGACGCATTGGAAAGCTTTGAAGCGGCGCAGGAGGCGCGGCGGCAGGCGCAGGAGGAATTGATCGAGCTTCAGCTTCAAGGGGCGGTGCTGGACCCCGAGAATGTCATTGCCAGCCTGCGCGCCCGCATCAACGAGATCGAGATATTGGTGCAGGACAAAGAGCTTGAACTTGCCGCCCTGCAAGACAACCTGCGCCCGAACAAAGCCAAGGTCGACGGCGTCAAGGCTGACATTGCCCGGCTTGAAAAGGTGCTGGAACAACTGAATGCCGAGATGCAGGATGCTTCCGATGGCGAAAATTCGCTGGCGCGGTTGAGCGTGCGCATCCAGATCGCTCAGGCGGATCTGGCGGCACGGGACATGATGCTGCAAACGGCAATGCAGCAAATGGAATCGACCCGATCCGAAGCTAACCGGCAGGTGCGTTACCTGACCGTCTCGGTGAACCCGATCCCAAGTCAGGAACCCAGCTATCCGCGCAAGTTCGAAAATACGATTTTGGCATTCCTGTTGTTTGCTGGTATCTACCTCATGATCTCGCTTACCGCGTCGGTCCTTCGTGAACAGGTATCCTCATAAGACTCATGAAACATGTAAAAATCTCCGACCTGACAGTCGGCAACGACCTTCCGCTGACTATCATTGCGGGCCCCTGCCAGCTTGAAACGGCAGACCACGCACAGATGATTGCTGGCAAGATGAAAGAGGCCTGCGATGCAGCCGGTGCGCAATATGTCTTCAAGGCATCTTATGACAAGGCGAACCGGACCTCACTGTCCGGCAAGCGCGGCATGGGCATTGATGCCGGGTTGCAGGTTCTGGATAGCATCCGCAAGACAATGGGCATTCCGGTCCTGACCGATGTTCATACCGAAGCGCAGTGCGCCATCGCCGCCGAGGCGGTAGACGTCCTGCAAATCCCGGCGTTTTTGTGCCGCCAGACGGATATGCTGCTGGCTGCGGGCAATACGGGCGCTGTGGTCAATGTGAAAAAGGGTCAGTTTCTCGCGCCGTGGGAGATGCCCAATATCGTGTCCAAGATCGAAAGCACGGGGAATCATAATATCCTGCTGACCGAACGTGGCACTTCGTTCGGCTATAACACACTGGTGGCTGATATGCGGTCCCTGCCGCAAATGGCCCAGACCGGGTATCCAGTAGTGATGGATGCGACCCATTCCGTGCAGCAACCGGGCGGAAAAGGTGGCTCCTCGGGTGGGCAACGCGAATTTGCTCCGGTCATGGCGCGCGCCGCCGTGTCGCTGGGTATTGGCGCGGTGTTCATTGAAACACACCAGGATCCGGACAATGCTCCTTCGGACGGGCCCAACATGATTCCGTTGGATCAGATGCCCCAACTCATTGACACTTTGATGCGCTTTGATGCGCTGGCCAAAGCTGATCCTATTCAGATTTAACGACTGAGACTTGTTATGACCAAACCAATTCCCGAGGTAACACCAAATACCTGGAGCTTTCTGCGTGACGCGATGATCAAACCCACCGGGTTTCGCGAATATGACGCCCGCTGGAAATATCCGGAAGAGATCAACCTGCCGGGCATGACGGCGCTGGGCCTTGGGCTGGGTACCCAAATGCGCAGGCGCGGGATCGAACCCGTGATCGCCGTAGGAAACGATTATCGTGACTATTCACTGGCGATCAAAAACGCCCTGATCCTGGGATTGATGCAGGCCGGTATCCGCGTGAAAGACATTGGCCCTGCGCTTAGCCCAATGGCCTATTTCGCGCAGTTTCATCTGGATGTACCGGCCGTGGCGATGGTTACGGCCAGCCACAATCCAAACGGCTGGACTGGGGTCAAAATGGGCTTTGACCGCCCTTTGACACACGGCCCCGACGAGATGTCTGAATTGCGCGACATCGTTCTAAACGGCGAAGGTCAGACGCATGAGGGTGGATCTTGGGAATTCGTCGAGGGCGTGAAGGAAGCGTATATCGACGACCTCGTCGGTGATTTCAAAGTGTCCCGCCCGCTAAAGATTGTCTGCGCAACCGGAAACGGCACCGCTTCGGCCTTTGCGCCCGAAATCTTCGAACGGATGGGGGTTGAGGTCGTCCCCAGCCATAATCGGCTGGATTACACTTTCCCGAATTACAACCCGAACCCCGAAGCGATGGAAATGCTGCATGACATGGCGGCAACGGTAAAATCCAGCGGTGCCGATCTGGCACTTGGGTTTGACGGTGACGGTGATCGTTGTGGCGTCGTAGATGATGAAGGCGAAGAAATCTTTGCCGACAAGGTGGGTGTGATCATGGCCCGCGATCTTGCCAAGCTGCACCCCGGATCGACCTTTGTCGCAGATGTGAAATCTACCGGCCTGTTTGCCAGCGATCCCGAGTTGCAGGCCCTTGGCGTCAAGGCAGATTACTGGAAAACCGGCCACAGCCACATGAAACGGCGCGTCAAGGAAATCGGCGCGCTGGCTGGGTTCGAAAAGTCGGGCCATTACTTTCTGGCCGAGCCGGTCGGGCGCGGTTATGACTGCGGAATGCGCGTAGCGGTCGAGATCTGCAAGCTGATGAACCGCAACCCGGATCAAAGCATGTCCGACCTGCGCAAGGCGCTGCCCAAAACATGGTCAACGCCCACCATGTCACCTTATGCAGCAGATACCGAAAAATACGATATCCTGCAGCGTCTGGTCGACAAGCTCGTTGCCAAAAGCGAAGCTAGTGAGACATTTGCTGGCCGTGCGATCAAAGAGGTCGTTACGGTGAACGGCGCACGTGTCATTCTGGACAATGGCAGCTGGGGGCTGGTGCGGGCTTCATCCAACACACCCAATCTGGTGGTCGTCTGTGAAAGCAGCGAAAGCGAGGCTGAGATGCGGGCGATCTTTGCCGATATCGATGCGGTGATCCGAACCGAACCCGGTGTTGGCGATTACGACCAGACCATCTGAAGAAAACTGCTTGGGGCATATCTGATCGCCCCAAGCGCAACACTTGCTCAGTTGCCGCCAAACAGTTTGAGCAGCCCTTTCTTCGCCTCTTCTTCAAGCTTGTTCTTAAGCGCATCTTCGATCTGATCGCTGTCCGTGATGGTGGTATCCAGCTCGTTTCCAACCTTTTCGAAAACTTTCTGTTTCGCGTCGTTTTCCAGCTCCTTGACCTTCACATCTGCCGCTGCTTCGATGACCTTGGTCAGATCCGGCTTGATTGACGGGTTGCTCCACGGGCCAACGATACGCACAGGCACCGATATGCCCTGCCCCGAATTGGCCCGCAAAGCTACGGGCGTGAACAGATAATCGATATTGCGCGCACCCAGACCCACGATCCCCTGACCATCGGCGCGAAAATTCTTGAGCGACATAAGCAGATCGTTATTCGTCAACACACCCTGATCGATGGCGAAGCTGGCCGACAGGCTGTTGAACACAGTCGTCCCGCCTGATCCGGTCCCCTGCCCCATAAGTCGATCCAGATCGAAACCGGATATTACCCCCGTCCCGACATCCAGATTTCCCTTACCGCTGAGAGAATGCATAATCTGATCCTCAGACTGACCTACACCCAGAAACTCAACGGTTCCTGCCGCGCTTCCCGACAGGCGTTCGACCCCGGCCAGTGTCGACAACGCCTGTTTCAGATCAATCTCACTTGCCGTCACCTTGCCGCCCACGGACAGGCCATTGCGATTGTTGGCAACCACCTGCCCATTCAACTGACCCGAAAACAACGTCGCGGGATGCATGGCAAGAACCGCCCGCGCGCGATCAAGTGTCAGCGTCAGGTCACTTTTCCCAAAGGTCATGCCGGGAACCGCGATTGAGTTGGCCGTCAGGCGAATATTGCCATTCGCCAAAGCCAATGCGGATGCGTCGATTGGGTCTTTTGACCAGCCTTCCTGAACTGGTGACGCAGGTTGAGACGCGCCACCCGACCCGGCGCCGGTTTCGGATATCTTTGACAGGTCAAGATCGCCCGCATCCAACCGTGCGACGATCTGAGGGGGATCGGAAATGGTGATATCCGCCTCTCCGACGAACTGGTTGCCATCCAACTGCGCTGTCATGCTCCGCAGGGAAATCCGACCGTCCCGCGTATAGGTCATTTGTGCAGAGATATCGGCAACGTTACCCAATCCCCACGGCACAGCCACACCCGCCTGACCGAAGGCCGCCAGCATCTTTTCCGTATCTCGGGTGGTGATCTTTGTGGTCCCGTCCATCTCTCCGGCCAGATTGACGTGGCCGTCAAAGCCTATCTCACCACCCGGTGCAGTCAGGGCCAGTTCAAGCGCGGTTACGGACCCTGCGGCAAAAGTTGGCAAGTCCGGGATCTTCAAATCAACCTGAACAGCACCTCCGGGTACAGGCATTGATGCTTCCATTACCATCGGCGCAGTGACCTGAGGCCAACTGGCCGACAAGGTGACATCAGGAAAATCCATCTGCGTGGCACCGTCTTCCACATAGATCAGTCGCGCATTATTTAGCTGCAACTCTTCCAAAGTTACGGCCGACGATGCGCCTGCCGGAACCGTCCCCGCAGACGGTGTGGCAGTCGCGGTGGTCACAGGCGCGCTCAGCTCCCAGTTTCCGCGCCCTTGCGAACGCTCCAGCCGCAGCACCGGGTTTTCCGCGAAAACGCGTTTGATCCGCAGATCCCCATTCAAAAGCGCAGCAGCATCCACGCCCACGGCAAGGCTATCAGCGCTCAGCATCGGCTCTGGCCCGGCCCAGCTGGCGTTCCCAAAACGCACCGGCCCGGTTTCCATACCCAGCACCGGCCAGAACGACAGGCGCACATCGCCGCTCAATGTCAGTTCGCGCCCTGTCTGGGCTTTGACCTGCTCGGCCAGAATCGCGCCAAGCTTGTCGCCGGGCATCAGCAATAGCGCGCCAATGACCAGCCCAACCACCGCCACAACAATAAACAGGATGCGTATCAGCCATTTCATGATCTGCTCTCCGCCTTTTGGCTTGTCTTTACCGCGATCATTCAAATCGCACGTCACATTTGCAAGGGGAAGCTTTCCCCACTATATGCCGCGCCATGACGACGAACCCGCCAAACCTCCGCCCTGACCTGGCTCCGGCCGCCCGGATCACCGAGACACCCCGTTCAAACCAGCCGACGATCGGCATGGTGTCGCTGGGCTGTCCAAAAGCTTTGGTCGACAGCGAACGCATTCTGACCCGGCTTCGTGCTGAAGGATACGGCATTTCGCCCGATTATGCCGGGGCCGATGCCGTCATTGTGAACACCTGCGGGTTCCTCGACAGCGCCAAGGCGGAATCGCTGGACGCAATCGGAGAGGCGCTGGTTGAAAACGGCAAGGTCATCGTCACCGGCTGTCTGGGGGCCGAACCGGATTACATCCGCGAGCACCACCCCCGCATCATGGCGGTCACCGGACCGCATCAGTACGAGCAGGTTCTGGATGCGGTTCACGCCGCCGTTCCCCCTGACCCTGACCCGTTCGTTGATCTGCTGCCCGCCAGCAGTGTTCGACTGACCCCCCGCCACTACAGTTATCTGAAAATCTCCGAGGGCTGTAACCACAAATGCAAGTTCTGCATCATCCCCGATATGCGGGGAAAACTGGCCAGCCGTCCGGCCCATGCGGTTCTGCGTGAGGCGGAAAAGCTGGTCGAAAATGGCGTGCGTGAACTGTTGGTGATTTCGCAGGATACTTCGGCCTATGGGCTGGACCGGAAATACGATGTGAACCCGTGGAAAGACCGCGAGGCGCGCAGCCACATCACCGATCTGGCCCGAGAACTGGGTCAGATGGATGCCTGGGTACGGCTGCACTATGTCTATCCCTATCCACATGTGCGCGAGTTGATCCCGCTGATGGCGGACGCCGGGTCCAACATACTGCCCTATCTGGATATCCCGTTCCAGCACGCCCACCCGGATGTTCTGAAACGGATGGCCCGCCCCGCCGCAGCGGCCAAAACTCTGGACGAAATTCAGGCCTGGCGCGCAATCTGTCCCGATATCACCCTGCGTTCGACCTTTATCGTCGGTTACCCGGGTGAGACCGAGGCCGAATTCCAAACCCTGCTGGACTGGATGGACGAGGCGCAACTGGATCGTGTCGGCTGTTTTCAATACGAAAACGTGGATGGTGCGCGCTCAAACGACCTGCCTGATCATGTCCCGGCCGAAATCAAACAAGAGCGGTGGGATCGCTTCATGGAAAAGGCTCAGGCCATTTCAGAAGCCAAGTTGCAAGCTAAAGTCGGACAAACGCTTCAAGTAATCGTCGATGAAGTGGATGACGAAGCCGCCACCTGCCGCACCAAATCGGACGCGCCCGAGATCGACGGCAACCTGTTCATTGACGAGGGCTTCGAAAGCCTCAAACCCGGCGATATCGTCACGGTCGAAGTGGACGAGGCGGGGGAATACGATCTGTGGGGGAAACCCGTTTGACGCCAGTAACCTGCCCATAATGCCCTCGGGTGAATAGTTACCCCTTACAGCGCAGGTAGAAATAAACCGCCATGAATGGCGGCGATAATTCCTGAAAATGGTGCAGGCGGTCCGCAATCAGACCGCCTGCGATAAGCTTACTGAGAAACCGGGTTGCAGACAGTCTGACCTGCTTCGGTTGTTGCCAGTTCATAGCCTGCCGAGCAGCTGGCCGAGCCATACTTGTCGTAGTCGGGTTGTACGTAAACAGGGGTCGGTTCTTCCTGCTGCGCACAAGCGGTCAGGACCAGAGCAAATGCGCCAACGGCTGCAAGTTTCAGTTTCATGTCCGTCAATCCTCTATTACTTTTCTGATATTGCCCAGCTTTTCGGGCCGTTTCCAGAGTACGGGCTGAACGGCAATCTGGCAACTGAAACGGTCACTTCCTCGTGAGGAAGAGCGATTCCATGCCAGTTCGAAGCCCAAATGATGATCCTTGCGGCATTACAGCTACCTTTTTGTCTGCATCGTCCTAAACTGTGCGACGTTTCAGCCAAAGACGGAGAAGCCACATGTCAGACACACCCGTTATTGCCCAGAAAACCCCTTTTTCAGTCGAGGTTGTCGAAGGGAAAACCTATTTCTGGTGCGCGTGTGGAAAATCGAACCGCCAACCCTTTTGCGATGGCTCACATAAAGGCAGTGGGTTCGAACCGGTGAAATACACGGCCGAGACCAGCAAAAAGGTCTTCTTTTGCGGGTGCAAACACAGTGCAAACGCGCCGCTATGCGATGGAACGCACAAAGACCTTTGATCAACCTTTTAATCGGTTCAGTGTCTCTGAATTTGCACAGAAATCCGGGGCCGTATCCGCTGGATGCTGCCGCTGAGCCAGCCAGCTGGTGCATTGCGCATCACAGCCCGATGCGCGACAACGCGTGACCAGTTTGGCGTATTCTTCGGGCGACAGCCGCCCTTCGGCCATTGCTTCGCTCAGTGAAATTCCCATGCTTCGCGAGACAGAGCGCGTCAACCAAAAGTGCTTTTCGACCTCACCCAGAATATCCCGAGGCATCACGCGTCCTCCGCTTGCAAAGCTTTGATGGCCTTGAAACGCTCACGGTTCGGGCATGTGCATGGGGCATGATCAATCTGTTCGCGCCGTTCCAGCCACTCTGGGCAGGTTCTGGCCCAGGCACAGCCTCGGCATTGCTGCACGATCTCGGCCCAATCCTCATGTTTCAGGTGACCGTCCCGATAGGCTGCGGCCAGGTCGGTTCCTGTGACCTCGCCCATCCGCAGTACCAGGCGCAGGTGGGCCATGATTTCACCGAGACGTGGCATGGCGAACCTGACAGTTAAGGCATCAATTTGTGCAGTAACTCCTGGTTACGGCAATATTCAGGTGTCCGCCCAGCGGTCGCCATTTTCTTAAGCAGATCCTGACAATGATCCGGGTTCGGACAATCGGTACATCGCAGAACTGCGTCAGAAATCTGGTCGACAGATAGCTTGCCGCCAATGGCTGCTTCCTCAAGATCGATGTCCAGCATTCTGGCCATATCGTCCACCAATCCGGCATGAAGCCGCAAGGACTCTCGGGTGGGCATGCTATATCCTTTCCCTTTCGCGCTTTACGAAATCCTAGCGCATCCGGAAGGTCAGACTTTGATACAGGTCAAGATTGGACGCCGATGTGGTCCAGATAGGCCCGGGTTGCATCCTGAACGCGGCGAAAGCGGTCCCCGCCCAGCTTTTTGCCTCCGTACCAGCGGGTGACGATGATCACGTGATTGTCCAGCCCTGCACGCTCGATCATCCGCAGGATTACCATACCGGCGCCGCTCTCCCCATCATCGGCCTTCAGCGCGCCGGTCGGCAAAGAGGCGGCCCAGGTGTTATGTGTGGCCTTGGCATAGGATTTATCGGACTTCAGTTGGTCCAAAACCGCGTCGACGTCCGCGCGTGACGCCACAGGCGCGCCAGATACCGCATATTTCGACCCGCGATCCGTCAAAATCACGCCAAGGCGCACAAGATCGGTCATTGCGTCAGTCCCAGTTGTGTCGCGGTTTCAAGCACGATGTGAACGCGCTGCGCGTTTGGCGGGTGGGTGCCCAGAAACCTGTCACCGGGATCCGGAATGCGATCAAAGAACTTTGCCCCGATCAGCGGGTTGTAGCCCGCATTATGTGTAATGATCGTGCCCATCTGGTCAGCCTCAAGCTCAAAATCCTTCACATAAGCCTGAACACCAACCTGCGCCCCAACTTTCTGGGCCTCTTCTATGTCGGCGGCGTCGCCCCCGCGCAGCTTTTCCGCCTTTCCGAACTCAGTTGCGCTTGCGCTGGCATTTTCGCTTTGCCGTGCGATGTGGCCCAGCACGTGATGGGCCGCCTCGTGCCCCATGACAAAAGCCAGTTCATCTGCATTTTGTGTGGAACGGATCATCGCAAGTGTAAAGATTATGGTGGGTTGCTTCTGGTCGTCCAATGTCTGAAACGCATTGGCCGGCGCACGTGGGTTCAGATCAACGAGAACCCGGAAATCGCATTTCTGAGGCCTTGATTGTTTCAAACACTGGCTGCGAGCCTCGGCCCCAATGTTCTGGCTGACTTCGCGAAAGGTCTGGGCCATGGTTTCGGACTCCGGCCCTTCACCCAGCCAATCCGCGGCGGGTTGCACGCGCAATGCACCTTCCGCACAGGCCGCAAGCAGCAGGGGAAGCACCAAAACAAAGCGTCTGCGCATGTTACATCCTTCGGCTCGGTCTGACCGTGATTTCAACATAGTACGTGCTGTTCAGAGTAACCACACAATGCTTTGAAACGAACGTCTTGCATTGCGCGTCGACGGCTTGCACTCTGTCCTTATGTTTTCGATTGAGCATGAATTCGACTCGACGGTCATAACGCTTGTGGACGAAGGTGAAAAACCTTTGCAAGAGGATGTTGTGATCAACAATTTCGCCGAATGCGTCACGCTGGAACAGTTTGATCCGCGAACCGACCAGGTGCAAAAGATCACCTTGTCGCCCGAACAGGTCCGCGATCTGGCCGCAGCGCTGGACCTGCCCGAGGGTGTTTACCAGATCCGTGAAACGGGGCCTTAGGGCACATAGACAAACACCTTGTTGCGCGCGGTTTGCCCCTGCTTGAGTGTCAGTGTCGAAGGGGCAACGCCAAGACATTTCGCAAGGATCACCTGAACCGCATGGTTGGCTTTGCCGCTGTCAGGCGGTGCCGTGACAAATACCCTGATCTGCCCGTCTTTCACGACCACCCGGTCGCGCGCGGCCTTGGGTATAACTTTCAGATGAAACGTTGCCCCGGCGTGCGCCTGCGCGCTGAGATCCGGCAGATCTCGTAGTTTGGATTTCGCCATTGTCGCCCCTTCCCTCAATAGTCTTGCATGATGGGCGGCGGAATGAAATTGATCCACGCGATCCGTCGCCGCGCCCTTGAAACCCTCGGCATGCCGACCAAGATACAGAGACGTGATGTAAAGGAAGTTAACATATGTCCATGAAAAACCCCGCTGCTCTGGAGTTTTTGCAGTCGCGCCGGTCCCGACCCGCCAAGACACTGGTTGCCCCGGCTCCGACACGGGACGAATTGCGCCCCCTGCTGACCGCAGCCGCACGCAGCCCCGATCACGGAAAACTGGAACCCTGGCGATTTATCGTTCTGGAACAGGGGGCCATGGCACGGTTGGCAACCTTGACCGAGGCCTGCGGGCAACGGCTGAACAAAAGTCCGGAAGATATTTCAAAAGCGCGCAGCCAGTTCGACATGGGGCATCTGGCCGTAGCCGTGATCGAAGTACAAAAACCGTCCGAGAAAATACCCGCGATCGAACAAACCTATTCTGCGGGCGCGGTCTGTCTGGCCCTGCTGAATGTCGCGCTGGCCGCAGGCTGGGGCGCAAACTGGCTATCGGGTTGGCAAACCCATGACCACGACTTCTGCGTCGACGCCTTTGGGCTTGCCGACAACGAACGTGTCGCCGGGCTGATACATATCGCCACCGAGGGAACAGCGCCACCCGAACGCCCGCGGCCCGATGTGGCAGCCTTGACGGAATGGATCACAGAATGATCATCCTGAACGCCTTTTTCAGCGCGCTCGGCCAGATCGGAGACCCCAAATTCCGCGCCGTTCTGCTGCGCGGTGTAGGTTTGACCATCCTGTTGCTGGGTCTCGCCTGTGCGGGTGCGATCAGGTTGATCAACTTGTTGTCAGGCAGTGAAATCTCGCTGCCATTTGTCGGAGCTGTCCCGTGGCTGAACGACGTTCTGAACTATTCAGGTATCGTTCTCGTCCTGATCCTGCCTGTTTTCCTGATGGTGCCGGTGGCGTCAGCCATCACATCGATCTTTCTGGACGAAGTGGCACAGGCCGTCGAGGACAAGCACTTTCCAGCCTTACCACCTGCACGACGCATCCCGGTGTCAGAAGCCCTGTTGGACGGCCTCAGCTTTCTTGGCGTGCTGATTGTCGCAAACCTGCTGGCGCTGATCCTCTATGCGATCTTCACCCCGTTTGCGCCCTTCATCTTCTGGGCCATGAACGGGTTCCTGTTGGGGCGGGAATACTTCACGCTGGCTGCAATGCGCCGGATCGGACGGGATGGCGCACGCCAATTGCGAGCCAGGCATTCGACCACGATCTGGGTCGCTGGAACCCTGATGGCCATTCCGCTGTCGATACCGCTGTTGAATCTGGTGATCCCGATCCTTGGCGCGGCGACATTCACCCATATTTTTCATGCTGTGTCAGGCCAAAAGGTCTGACACAGATTAGCGCGGCTCCAGTTGGTTCAGCCAGTCGAAGTCCCGCACTGAAATCACACCGGAAATGATGATGCCGGCAATGATAGCCCACAAAACCACAGCAATGGCGGTGGTGATCCACATCTTTGCCTTCAGATGATGGACTTCCGGCGCACCCGCATGGGTGCCCGGAACGATATCGTTCAGGTCACCCTGAGTTTTGATGCGAATGGGCAAAACCACTAGCAACGTCATGAACCAGATGACGGCAAACAGCACCAATGCAGCAGTAATGGTCACTTCAGCCCCTCCGGATTTTGCGGATCATACCTGTTCCAGCTCGACAAGGCAGCCGTTGAAGTCCTTGGGATGCAGGAACAGCACCGGCTTGCCATGCGCGCCGATCTTGGGCTCCCCCGACCCCAGAACACGGGCACCGGTCGCTTTCAAATGATCACGGGCGGCGATGATGTCTTCGACCTCATAGCATACGTGATGAATACCGCCTGCCGGGTTCTTTTCCAGAAACCCGTTGATAGGGCTGTCGTCGCCCAGCGGGTACAAAAGTTCGATCTTGGTGTTGGGCAGTTCGATGAACACAACCGTGACGCCATGATCCGGTTCGTCCTGCGGCGCGCCAACCTTAGCGCCCAGCGCATTGCGGTACTGTTCGGATGCCGTCTCAAGGTCGGGTACGGCGATGGCAACGTGGTTCAGACGCCCAATCATGTCTCACTCCTGATGTCCTGCGTTGCGTGGGTTATGGGGGCTGCTCTGCAAAAGGACAAGTGCGCCAAATCGCGCGTTAACGTCGTGTTAGCCAGAAGTTCCTAGCGTGAAGCATCTGCTGGATAGGAGAGCTGCCATGGACGATTCGGGCCTCATTGCCACCACCGCCGCCACGCCCACCGCAACGCGGCCCTTGCTGGGACAGACAATTCTGGTTGTTGAAGACAGCCGATATGCCTGCGACGCGATCCGCCTGATGTGCCTGCACAGCGGCGCACGCATCCGACGCGCTGACTGCCTGAAATCGGCACGGCGACACCTGCAGATCTATCGCCCCTCGGTCATTCTGGTCGATATGGGCCTGCCCGACGGGTCCGGAGCTGACCTGATCGCCGAACTGGCCGAAGCTTCACCACGGATCAGCGTGATCATGGGCCTGTCGGGCGATGACGCTACCGAAGGTCTGGCGTACGCAGCCGGAGCGGATGGATTTCTGTCCAAGCCGATAAAATCATTGTCTTATTTTCAGAAGTCCATTCTGGAGCGCCTGCCCGAAGATCGACGCCCAAGCGGGCTCCACTCGGTTCGCGACGAAGTCATCCGACCCGACCCGATGGCTTATCAGGACGACATGGCGCATATCGCCGATGTCCTTACCGGGCCCAACGATCATCGCACATGGGATTACGCCGCCCAGTTTCTGCAAGGGGTCGCACGGGAAGCCGATGACAGACCGTTGGCAGAAGCCGCCCGAAAGCTGGCGCTGTCACGGGCGAACGGCGCACCGATCACGGCGCAGGCAGCGCAGGTCGCCGGCATGGTGCAGAACCGTTTGGAACAAAGAAAGGCGATTTGACGTGATTGCAGCTTATTTCATCACTGCAACGCTTCTGTGCATCTGGGCCTATCGCCAAACACGGCAGACTGCACGCTCAATTCGTGTCAACCGAGGCGATTTGAACAACCCACTGGACTGACCCGCGAATACGCACCGGCACCAAAATGAAACCGCCCGCTGAATGCGGGCGGCTCTCGTTCAGTCCTGCGGGATGAGGCGCAAGCCCAGTTCCATCAGCTGATCCGAGGTCGGGTCTGAAGGTGCGTCCATCATCAGATCTTCGGCCCGCTGGTTCATAGGGAACATCATGACCTCGCGGATATTGGCCTCATCCGCCAACAGCATCACGATCCGGTCGATCCCAGCGGCGCAGCCACCGTGCGGCGGCGCACCGTAGTGGAAGGCGTTGAACAGAGCGCCAAAGCGGGATTTCACTTCATCCTCGCCATAGCCTGCCAGTTCAAAGGCCTTCAGCATGATTTCCGGCTTGTGGTTCCGGATCGCACCCGACACCAGCTCATATCCATTGCACGCGAGGTCATACTGATACCCGCGCACATCCAGCGGATTGCCCTGTAGCGCTTCCATGCCGCCCTGCGGCATCGAGAACGGGTTGTGCTCAAAGTCGATCGCGCCGGTTTCTTCGTCTTGCTCGTAGATCGGGAAATCAACGATCCAGGCAAAGGCAAAGCGGTCTTTCTCGGTCAGCCCAAGCTCGTCGCCGATCACATCGCGCGCCTTGCCTGCAACCTTTTCAAAGGCTTTCGGCTTGCCGCCCAGGAAAAACGCCGCATCGCCGACACCCAGACCCAATTGCTGACGGATGGCCTCGGTCCGCTCGGGGCCGATGTTCTTGGCCAGCGGGCCTGCGGCTTCCATCCCTTCGCCCTGATCGCGCCAGAAGATGTAGCCCATACCGGGCAGACCCTCTTTCTGGGCAAAGGCGTTCATGCGGTCACAGAACTTGCGGCTGCCACCGGTTGGCGCGGGGATAGCGCGAATTTCGGTGCCTTCCTGTTCGAGCAGCTTTGCAAAAATCGCAAAACCAGACCCGCGGAAGTGGTCGGAAACCACCTGCATCTTAATTGGGTTCCGCAGGTCGGGCTTGTCCGTGCCGTACCACAGAGCCGAATCCTTGTATGAAATCTGCGGCCAGTCCTGATCGACCTTGCGAACGCCACCGAACTCTTCGAACACACCGGTCAGAACGGGCTGGATCGTGTCGAACACGTCCTGCTGCTCGACAAAGGACATCTCGAGGTCAAGCTGGTAGAAATCGGTGGGTGAGCGGTCGGCGCGCGGGTCTTCGTCGCGGAAGCAGGGCGCAATCTGGAAATACTTGTCGAAACCCGACACCATAATCAGCTGCTTGAACTGCTGCGGGGCTTGCGGCAACGCGTAGAACTTACCCGGATGCAGGCGCGACGGCACAAGGAAGTCACGCGCGCCTTCGGGTGAGGACGCGGTGATGATCGGCGTCTGGTACTCGCGGAACCCCTGATCCCACATACGCTTGCGCATGGAGGCCACCACGTCCGAGCGCAAGGTCATGTTGCGCTGCATCGCCTCGCGTCGCAGGTCGAGGTAACGATAGCGCAGGCGGGTTTCCTCGGGGTATTCCTGATCGCCGAACACCATTAGCGGCAGTTCCTCGGCGGCCCCCAGAACTTCCAGTTCGCGCACGTAAACCTCGATCTCACCGGTGGGCAGTTTCGGGTTCACCAGTTCGGCGGCACGCGCCTTGACGGTTCCGTCGATGCGGATGCACCATTCGGAACGCACCTTTTCAAGCGCAGCAAAAGCGGCGCTGTCGCCGTCACACAGGATCTGGGTTACGCCGAAATGGTCGCGCAGGTCGATGAACAGGACGCCCCCATGATCTCGGACCCGATGCACCCAACCGGACAGGCGAACGGTTTCACCGACATTAGCGGCGGTCAGTGCGGCGCAGGTGTGGCTGCGATAGGCGTGCATGGATCATATCCCTTCGGGCGCAGAATTCGTCGCGCCGATACACCCTGTCAGGCCCGGAAAGTCAAGGCGGGTCGCCCTGTCAAAACGGCCTTTGCACGTTGCCTGAGTAGAAATAGACACCCAGCCCGACCGCAAAGATGATATTGCCCGCAATCGCGTGCAGCAGCACCGCATAGAAGAACGAGCCGCGCTGCCTGTAGGCCCATGCAAACAGCAGCCCGCCCGCAAATGTCATGAGGACGACAATCCAACTCCAATACATCAGATGCGCGAACGAGAAGATGGCAGCATTCAGCACATAAGCCGCGCGCCCTTCTGGCAGGATCGCGTGATAGCGACGGAAGAACAGTGGGCGGAACAGAAGTTCCTGTGGCAGTGCAGACAAAACAGGATAACCGATCCAGATAAACGCCAGCATCTCAGGGCGGTGTACTAGCAGAAAAAACGCGGCGTCGGGGCGTGTCACCTGAATCAGCCCAACGCAAAACACGGACATGAAAGCGGTAAACAGCACAACTTCGCGAAGCGACCAGTTGGCCCAATCATAGCGCAGCTCGGCCCATTGAAAGCCCGGTGTCCAATGCAGCAGCATGATCCCCAGCCCGGTCAGGGCAAACAGAGCCGGAAACATCCAGTTCGGTGGAAACAAAACCGCGATGATCAGCGGCAGGACAACATAGAACAGGCCGAACTCAACTCTTAACCGCGGCAATGCAACCGGCGGTCCGACCATCGCGCTGTCTTTGGTCACGTGTCTATCAGCTCCACCCGGATCAGCCCGCGCAATGAATTGCCCATGTAGGCAGTTTGTGCATTTTTCAGGTCGCTCAAGGTCAGCACGGCCTCAGACACCGTTCCTTTATCCAGTAATTCTTCGCGCAATATGCCAGGCAACAGACCGCTGGAGAGCGCAGGTGTCAGAATACGACCGTCCTGTTTTTCGACGAAAAGGTTGCTGATGGTGCCCTCACACAGCTCATCAAGCTCATTCAGGAATAACACCTCGTCTATGCCATCCGTCAGCGCGGCGCGAGTATTGTCATAAAGGGCGCGGCGGCTTGTCTTGTGACGCAGCCAAAGATCATTGGAAGCCAGTCGCTGATCAGACAGGGCGATGCGCCAGACCGGAGGGTTGCTGGCCAGAACCCCGGTGGTCAATTCGAATGCGCCCGATGCGTCCAGTGTAAGGCGGCACCGCAAGGGGGTGTCGCCCAACGCGCCATCCAGCGCGGCGGTCGCTGAATCCGGGTTGAAGGGAAGGCCAAAGGCCGCAGCGGTTCGGGCCATGCGCGCAAGGTGACGGTCTTTTCGGACAAAGCCCTGACCTGGCCGAAACGCCAGTGTTTCGATCAGGCGGAAATGAGGCTCAGCTGGCGGGCGAAGCGGGCTTTCCATAGCGCCTCCTCATATTCTGCCGGGGCGGTGCTGTCCCAGACAAGGCCCCCGCCCACGTTCAGGGTGGCCTGATCGTCTTCCAGCATCAGCGTACGGATGGCCACGTTGAACTCGGACCGGCCATCAGGCGCGGCCCAGCCGATGGTGCCACAATAGATGTCGCGCGGCCAGGGTTCCAGCCCGGCCAGAATTTCCATGGCGCGAATTTTGGGGGCGCCCGTGATCGAGCCGCAGGGAAACAGAGCCGTCAGTATATCGCTGAGCCCTGCGCATTTGAGCAACTGGGCACGGACAAGTGAAACCATCTGATGCACTGTCGCATAGGTTTCCACCTTGAACAGTTCAGGGACATGAACGGAACCGGGCAACGCGACACGGCTGATATCGTTGCGCAGAAGATCGACGATCATCAGGTTTTCCGCCCGGTTCTTTTCGTCCGTGGTCAGAAACGCCCGGCGCCGCATATCCTCATCCGGGTCTTCGCTGCGCGGCTGGGTGCCCTTCATCGGTCGAGTCTCGATCTTTCCATCCGCGTCTGTGCGGAAGAACAACTCTGGCGAGCGGCTGAGCAAATCCGGCAACCCGACCTGCTGCACCAGCGCACCATGCCCAACGGGCTGCCCCGCTGCCAGTGCCGCATAAAGGGTTTCACTGCTGCCCGAGACGGTCAGGTCAATCGGAAAGGTCAGGTTCGCCTGATAGATGTCACCGGCACCGATGGCATCATGCACCACTTGAAAGGCTTCGCCATAGCGCGCCTCGTCCCAGCGCGGCTGAAACGCGCGCACCTCGCCTGCGGGCGTCGGTAAAGAAACCCGATCCGGCGCGCCGTAAACTCCAAAGCACAGCAAGGGCAGCCGACGCGATTCCGGCAAAAGTTTGATCAGCCGGGGTTCAAGCACATATCCCAGTTCATAACTGGCATAGCCAGCCAGCCAGGCGCCGCGCGCGCGCGCCTCATCCAGCGCCGCCAGAGCCTGGGGCACGTCCTCCGCCGTATCCGCGC
The DNA here is from genome assembly GCF_056535125.1 of Ruegeria sp. O4. NCBI lineage: Bacteria > Pseudomonadati > Pseudomonadota > Alphaproteobacteria > Rhodobacterales > Roseobacteraceae > Ruegeria > Ruegeria sp. O4. The sequence continues at coordinate 110,175 of NZ_JBQERO010000006.1, forward strand.
GGATAATCCGAGACGGGCGCTGAAACCGGGTTCCGCGACCGGCTGGTCCCTGATCAAAACGAATACGCAACTGCATCCTCTTTTGCCGTGAAGGGCGATATAGAGAATACTCTGGCAGGGGAAAGGGGGGAAAGCGGCAATTTCGCTTCTGTTTCCGATACCCCTTGAACCTTTCTGCGTGGTCCCTATAACGCACGACAATTTGGGCGCTTGGGCGGCGCCCGCGACTCGTGCAAAATCGAAGGGGCCAGACCATGCCGAAGAGAACCGACATCAAGTCGATCATGATCATCGGGGCGGGTCCCATTGTTATCGGTCAGGCCTGCGAGTTCGACTATTCCGGCGCTCAAGCCTGCAAGGCCCTGCGCGAAGAAGGTTACCGGGTTATTCTGGTCAACTCGAACCCGGCGACAATCATGACTGACCCCGGACTTGCCGATGCCACCTATATCGAGCCGATCACGCCCGAGGTCGTCGCCAAGATCATCGAAAAGGAACGCCCTGACGCCCTGCTGCCCACAATGGGCGGGCAAACCGGTCTGAACACCTCGCTCGCGCTGGAAGAGATGGGGGTGTTGGACAAGTTCGGTGTCGAGATGATCGGTGCCAAACGCGACGCCATCGAGATGGCCGAGGATCGCAAATTGTTCCGCGAGGCGATGGATCGGCTGGGGTTGGAAAACCCCAAAGCCACCATCGTGACCGCCCCCAAGAAGGCCGACGGCTCTGCCGATCTGGAAGCAGGTGTGCAGATCGCTCTGGACGAGTTGGAGGAAATCGGCCTGCCCGCCATCATCCGCCCGGCCTTTACCTTGGGCGGCACAGGCGGCGGCGTGGCCTATAACCGCGAGGATTATATCCATTTCTGCCGCTCGGGCATGGATGCCTCGCCTGTCAACCAGATCCTCGTCGATGAAAGCCTGCTGGGCTGGAAAGAATACGAGATGGAAGTGGTGCGCGACACTGCCGACAACGCCATCATCGTCTGTTCCATCGAAAACGTCGACCCGATGGGCGTGCACACGGGTGACTCGATCACCGTGGCCCCTGCCCTGACGCTGACCGACAAGGAATACCAGATCATGCGCAACGGCTCGATTGCCGTCCTGCGCGAGATCGGGGTGGAAACCGGTGGCTCGAACGTGCAATGGGCAATCAACCCCGATGATGGCCGCATGGTTGTGATCGAAATGAACCCGCGCGTGTCGCGTTCATCGGCGCTGGCCTCCAAGGCGACGGGTTTCCCTATTGCCAAGATCGCCGCGAAACTGGCCGTCGGCTACACGCTGGACGAGCTGGACAATGACATCACCAAGGTCACGCCTGCGTCGTTCGAACCTACCATCGACTATGTCGTCACCAAGATCCCGAAATTCGCGTTTGAAAAATTCCCCGGCTCTGAACCCTACCTGACCACTGCAATGAAGTCAGTGGGTGAGGCGATGTCCATCGGGCGCACCATCCACGAATCCATGCAGAAGGCGCTGGCATCGATGGAATCCGGCCTGACCGGGTTTGATGAGATCGAAATTCCGGGGTTGAGCATCGGCCTGTGGGATGAGGTCGAAAGCAGCGATGACAAGGCGCATGTCATCAAGGCGATCAGCAAGCAGACCCCCGACCGTCTGCGCACTATCGCACAAGCCATGCGTCATGGCCTGGCCGACGATGAAATCTTTGGCGTCACCAAGTTTGACCCCTGGTTCCTGGCCCGCATTCGCGAGATCATCGAAGCAGAACGCACCGTGCGCAAGGACGGTCTGCCAGTGACCGAAGAAGGCATCCGCAAGCTCAAGATGCTGGGCTTTACCGATGCGCGTCTGGGCAATCTGTCAGGCCGCAGCGAAGATAACGTGCGCCGCGCCCGCCACAATCTGGGCGTTACCGCGGTCTTCAAACGCATCGATACCTGCGCTGCTGAGTTCGAAGCGCAAACCCCCTATATGTACTCGACCTACGAAGCCCCTATGATGGGCGATGTCGAATGCGAGGCACGCCCAAGCGACCGCAAGAAGGTCGTTATTCTTGGTGGTGGTCCGAACCGGATCGGTCAGGGGATCGAGTTCGATTATTGCTGCTGCCACGCCTGCTATGCGCTGACCGAGGCCGGGTACGAGACCATCATGGTCAATTGCAACCCCGAGACGGTTTCGACCGACTACGACACCTCGGACCGTCTGTATTTTGAGCCGCTGACCTTTGAACACGTCATGGAAATCCTGACGAAGGAACAGGAAAACGGCACGCTGCACGGCGTGATCGTTCAGTTCGGTGGGCAAACTCCGTTGAAGCTGGCCAACGCGCTTGAGGCCGAGGGTATTCCGATTCTGGGTACCACACCGGACGCAATTGACCTGGCCGAAGACCGTGAACGGTTCCAGGCGCTGGTCAATGAACTGGGCCTGAAACAGCCCAGAAACGGTATTGCCTCGACCGATGAAAAGGCGCTGGAGATTGCCGAAGAGATCGGTTTCCCGCTGGTCATTCGCCCCTCTTACGTTCTGGGCGGTCGTGCGATGGAAATCGTGCGCGATATGGATCAGCTGCGACGCTATATCAACGAGGCCGTTGTGGTCTCGGGCGACAGCCCCGTACTTCTGGACAGCTATCTGGCGGGCGCGGTCGAACTGGACGTAGACGCCCTGTGTGACGGCACCGATGTCCACGTCGCGGGCATCATGCAGCATATCGAAGAGGCGGGCGTCCACTCGGGCGATTCCGCCTGTTCGCTGCCGCCCTATTCACTGTCGAAAGAGATCATCGGGCAGATCAAGGATCAGGCGTTCAAGCTGGCCAAGGCTCTGAATGTTGTTGGCCTGATGAATGTGCAATTCGCGATCAAGGATGATGAGATCTATCTGATCGAAGTGAACCCGCGCGCGTCGCGCACCGTACCGTTTGTTGCCAAGGCCACCGACAGTGCGATTGCGTCGATTGCGGCGCGCATCATGGCGGGCGAGAAGTTGGCCGATTTCCCGATGCGCCCGCCCTATCAGGAAGGCAAGGACACCAAGATCGCGGACCAGATGACGCTGGCCGATCCGGATATGCCCTGGTTCTCGGTGAAAGAGGCCGTCATGCCCTTCGCCCGTTTCCCCGGCGTCGACACCATCCTTGGCCCGGAAATGCGCTCGACAGGCGAGGTGATGGGCTGGGACCGTGACTTCCCACGCGCGTTCCTCAAGGCGCAGATGGGCGCGGGCATGGTGCTGCCGTCCTCTGGCCGTGCGTTCATTTCGATCAAGGATGCCGACAAGGGCAAAGCCATGCTGGAAGCGGCACAGGTTCTGGTTGATCAGGGCTTCACGCTTGTGGCCACGCGCGGCACCCAAAGCTGGCTGGACGAACAGGGTGTTGCCTGTGACGTGGTGAACAAGGTGTACGAAGGCCGCCCGGATGTTGTGGACATGCTGAAAGACGGTCAGGTGCAGCTGGTGATGAACACCACCGAAGGTGCGCAGGCGGTTGAGGACAGCAAGGCCATCCGCTCGATCGCGCTGTATGACAAGATCCCGTATTTCACCACCGCTGCAGGGGCCAATGCCGCAGCACTGGCGATCAAGGCACAAGCTGAGGGCGACGTCGAGGTGAAATCGCTACAGGGGTAAAGATCCCAAAACCAAATGAAAAAGCCCCAAGGGAAACTCTGGGGCTTTTATTTATTTTCAATGCCTTACGCAGGCGCCTCCATCGTTTTCTTTCGTTCGTCACGGGCGAAGAACAGCAGGTAAAACACCGGTGCCGCGACCATTGTCAGCACGGTGGCAAATGCCAGACCGCCCATGATCGTTACTGCCATCGAGACGAAGAACGCATCCGTCAGCAGTGGCGCCATGCCCAGAATGGTCGTGACAGCCGCCAGCATGACGGGCCGCAAACGCGACACGGATGCTTCGATGATTGCATCGCGCAGGGGCTTTCCTGTGGCGCGGACCAGATCGATTTCCTCAACCAGAACAATGCCGTTCTTGATCAGCATACCCGACAGGCTGAGCAGGCCCAGAAGTGCCGTAAAGGTGAAGGGCAGTCCTGTTCCCAGCAGGCCGATCACCACGCCGTTCACGGACATCGGCACCAGCAGCCAGATGATGATCGGCTGACGGATCGCGTTGAACAACAGGACCGAAATCAACACCATGATCAGCAGGCTCAGCGGCAATTGTCTGCCCAGGCTTGCCTGCGCTTTGCGCGAGTTTTCGAACTCTCCACCCCATTCCATCTTGTAGCCGGGCGGCAATTCGATGGCCTCGATGGCGTCCCGAACTTCGGCGTGGACCTGCGCCGCAGTCAGGTCGGGCGGGATGTCCGCGCCGACGGTGATGGTCAGAACCCGATCACGACGGTGAACCAGCGTATTGAGCGTTTTGTACTCGAATCCATCCACCATTTGTTCAATTGGTACAAACTTTTCCGACTGGTCCGAGTACACGACCTGATCAACGATCGAGTAATCTTCGTCCGCGGGTCGGCGCAGGATGATCGGGATCAGGCGGTCGCGCTCGCGGAACACACCACCCGTAATGCCGTCGGTCGAGAATTGCAGGGTGGCGGCGATGTCTTCGCGTGTGACACCGGCTGTCTGCGCCCGTTCGGTGGCATAGATCGGTTGCAGAGCCAGTTCCTGTTCGCGCCAGTCGTGATGAACCAACAGCGCGTTCGGGGATGCGGCTGCCATGCGCTGCACCGCCTCATCAGCAAGCTGGCGCAGCACGACCGGATCGCTGCCCGAGAAGCGGGCCTGAATCGGATCACCACCGCCGGGGCCAAAGACCAGACGCTTGGTGCCGAACTCACCTTCGGGGAACTGGACGGACCCAAACGCCTCAAGGTCCGCTTGCAGCGCCGGGATGTCGTCCAGGCTTGCTGTGCGGATGACCATGTGCCCATAGCTGGGATTCGGCTTTTCGGCTGAATAGGTCAGCATAAAACGGGTAGCCCCCTGGCCGACAAAGGTCGTGACCGAGACGACGTCGTCGCGTGCTGCCAACCACTCTTCGAACACCGCCATGTCTTCGGCGGTTCGTGCAATCGGTGTGCCCTGCGGCAGTTTGTAGTGCACGAAGAACAAAGGCGTGTTGGAGTTGGGGAAGAACTGCTGTTTCATCAGCCCAAACCCGGCATAGCACACCACGGTTACGCCGACGAGACCAGCAACAACCAGCCATCGGAAGCGCAGCGCAAAGCGCAGGATCGCACCATAGGTGCGGAACAGGAGGCCGCCGTAAGCGTCGATCTCGCCTGCTTTGCCCTGTTTGAAGAAGTAATGCCCCAACAGCGGCGTGACGGTGATCGCCAAAACCCAGCTGAGCAACAGTGAAATGCCGATCACGGCGAACAGAGAGAACAGGAATTCTCCGGTTGCATCCGGGCTGAGGCCAATGCCCGCAAAGGCCATGATGCCGATCACGGTCGCACCCAGCAGCGGGATCTGGGTTTTTGACGCCACATCCTCGGCCGCATCGCGCGAGGACTGGCCGCGCAGCATGGATATCTGCATTCCTTCGGCCACAACGATGGCGTTGTCCACCAGCATCCCCATGGCGATGATCAGGGCACCCAATGAGATTCGCTCCATCTCGATTGAGAAGAGCGACATGAACAGAAGCGTGCCGACAACGGTCAGCAGCAGGGTCGAGCCGACAACAATGGCCGCGCGCCAGCCCATGAAGATGCCCAGGACGGCGACCACGATGGCCACCGACATGGCAAGGTTCACGAGAAAGTCGTTCGAGGCCTGTTCGACCACCACATGTTGCTGATAGATCGGCAGGATTTCGACACCGAAGGGAATGCTTGTGTTCAATTCCGCGAACTTTGCATCAGCACGTTTACCAACCTCGACAATGTTTTCCGTGGCCAGACCCGCGATACCCAAGGTGAAGGCCTCGGTCCCGTTGTAGCGGATAATGATGTCGGGGTCGTTCTGACGGGCACGATAGACATCGGACATGTCAAAGAGGTTGATCACCTGCCCTTGTGAACCAACAGACAGGCCCGCAATGGCCGACACGCTGTCTGACCCTTCAGCCGTCAGGATGGTGGTCCGGTCATTATCAGAGCGTAAGGACCCTGAGGAATTGACCGAATCCGCATTGGCGATGGCCTGGTTGATTGCTTGCAGCGGGACATTCTGGTTCACCGAAATAGCCAGATCGGGTTCGACAAAGATCGCCTCGTCCGGCAGGCCCTGAACCTCGACATCGGCGACGCCGTCCACGGTGAGCAGTTCCCGCCGCAGGAACGTTGCCAGTTCGTGTTTTTCAGCGTCCGAGAACCCTTGGGCGGTCACCGCATAGAACAGGCCGAAAACATCGCCGAACCCGTCATTCACAAACGGCTGGCCGACGCCCGAAGGCAGGCCGCGCGCGGCGTCGCGCACCTTGGCCCTGAGCCGGGTCCAGATGGCAGGCAGTTCGGTGCCGTCATATGTCGACTTGATCTCGACCTCGATCAGGGACCGTCCGGGTTGATTGACCGAGGTGATGACATCCACCTCGCCCATCTGCTGTATGGCGGATTCCAGCGGTTCCGATACTTCCAGCGCCACCTGTTCGGCGGTGGCGCCCGGGTATTGCGTGATGACAACCGCGTTCTTGATTGTAAAGGCCGGGTCTTCCAGACGGCCAAGCGATGTGAACCCCCAGATGCCCCCAATGAGAGCAATGAGAATGACCAGCCATGTGTAAAGCGGCCGGTCGATTGAGGCGCGGGCGATGTTCATCTGTCAGCCCCTCAGTTCGCGAAACCGGCGAACCGGCGCACCGTCTGACCATCCGTCAGCACAGCGCCCCCGGCCACAACGACCTCATCCCCATCTGACAGGCCCGTCAGCACCCGGACTTCGCCGGTTTGCGTGGGCTCGATGGTCACTGGGACGCGGCGCACGGTGCCCTCATCCGCCCCGACCGGGGAAAACACCACGACGTTCAGCGCGCCGTTTGCGTCAGCGACTACGGCGGTCGCCGGGACGACGATGCCTGTGCGGTTGTCCTGCACCTGAACGTTGACGGTAACGGAAGAACCGGGAAAGATTTGCAGCCCCTTTGGCGGGGTCAGGCCAAACTGGATGCGGAAAGTTTGACCGACGCTGGAGGTTTCCGCGTCGAATTCACGGATTTCCAGCGGGAAGACTTCGTCACTGACCGGGAATTTCGCGGTGATGAAGAAGTCGTCATTCTGGCCAGAGCGTTGAAACAGGATCTCGGGCACATCGACCACGATGCGAAGTTCCGACATGTCGTGAATGCGGACGATGGGGGTGCCCGCCGAGACGGTCGTAAACGCCTCGACCGAGCGGCTGGAGACCAGCGCGTCAAACGGCGCGGTCAGCGTGGCGTGTTCCAGTTCATATTCCGCGTCGCGCAGGGCGATTGCGGCCAGCTGCGCCTCGGTCTCGGCGTCGTCCACGGCCACCTGGCTGGCGGTTGTACCGCGCAGGCGCGACAGGCGAGCGACGGTGCGGTCGGCCTGTTCCTTTTGCAGCCGCGCCCGATCAAGGCGCAGCTCGAACGGTTCCTGATCCAGGCGGGCAATCAGACCATCCTTGGGAATCATGAAGCCTTCGTTGATGGGCATCTCGACAATCTGGCCAGCAACCTGAAAGGCAAGATCAACGGTCTGGCGCGCGGCGACGCGGCCAAAGAACTGCCGCGTGAAACCCGGCGCGGTTTCGCGCACCTGCATGAGTTTCACCGGTTTCGGGGTATCTTGAGCGGCAATCGGGGTTGCCAGAATGGCCAGTGCAAGGCCCAGAGAGGTCAGGAGTTTCATTTCTTCAATCCCTCGGGAATTCCCGTTTTCAATACGTTGTCGCGGATTTTGCGCGCCAGTCGCGCGAATTCGGCAGTTTCTTGTTCGTTTAGGCCCGAGGCCCTGTGAAACAGGTCCCCGGCGGCGGCGACCAGCATGTTGCGGGCCTCTTCGCCCTGCTCTGTCAGCACCAGCAACCAGGCGCGGCGGTCTTCGGGGTCACGCCGCCGCGTCAGGTAGCCCGCTTTTTCAAGGGCATCGGCTGTGGCGGTGATCGTTGACGGGACGCTTAACATATCAGCGGCCAGAACGCCCATGCGCTTGGGCTGATCCAGTTTGATCAGCATGTGGCATTCCGGGTGGCTCAGGTCTGTTTCGATACAGTCGAAGGTCTCTTCCAGTTTCCAGTACAGGGCATAGACGCCCATGATCGCCTGAATCTCGGGGCTGAGGCGGCCCAGTCTGGCGCTGATATCGTCGGGCATTGGGGGGTCTCCGCGCGGGTTACGGGGCGATATACTTCAATTTCTGAACTATTCAAGATATGAAACTGCGCCCAGGAACGAATTCCCTTAGGTCAACATATCTTGATCAAATCACGCCATGACTGCATTTTGGGCGAATCCGAAACATTCAGGACCCGCCATGTATACCCCCGCCATCACCGGTACCGGTGTCTTCACCCCGGAAAACGTCATCACCAACGCCGAGCTTGTTGAAGCGTTCAACGCCTATGCCGACAAGCAGAACGCGAAGAATGCCGAGGCCATCGCAGCCGGGCAGATGGAGGCGATGCAGCATTCCTCGGAAGAGTTCATCGTCAAGGCATCGGGCATTCATAACCGGTACGTGATGGACAAGACCGGGGTGCTGAACCCGGACGTGATGCACCCGACGCTGCGCCAGCGCAGCGATGACGAGCCCGGGATCATGACCGAGATGGCAGTGGATGCCTGCAAGAAGGCGCTGGCGCAGGCGGGGCGCACGGCGGCGGATGTCGATCTGGTGATCTGCGCGGCCTCGAACCACGAGCGCGCCTATCCGGCGATTGCAATCGAGATTCAGCAGGAAATGGGCATCGACGGGTTTGGCTTTGACATGAATGTCGCCTGTTCTTCGGCCACGTTCGGCATTCAGGCGGCGGCGGATATGGTGCGGTCCGGTTCGGTGCGCGCGGCGTTGGTGGTGAACCCTGAAATCTGCTCGGGCCATCTGGAATGGCGCGACCGGGATTGTCACTTTATCTTTGGTGATGTGGCAACGGCAACGCTGATCGAGCGGATCGAAGACGCAAAAGGCCCGCATTTCGAAATCCTGTCGACCCGCTGTGCCACCGCCTTTTCCAACAATATCCGCAACAACAACGGGTTCCTGCGCCGGTCGCGCCCCGATGGTGTGATTGACCGCCGCGACATGCAGTTCATGCAGAACGGCCGGAAGGTGTTCAAGGAAGTGTTGCCGATGGTCAGCAAGCATATCAGCGACCATATGGAGGCCGAAGGGGTCAGCAATACCGACCTCAAACGCCTGTGGCTGCATCAGGCCAACAAGACAATGAACGACTTCATCGGCAAGAAGGTTCTGGGCCGCGAACCCGAGGCGGGCGAGCAACCCAATATCCTTCAGGATTATGCGAACACCTCATCCGCAGGGTCGATCATTGCGTTTTCGAAATACTCGGACGATCTGCAAGAGGGTGATCTGGGGCTGATCTGTTCTTTTGGGGCCGGGTATTCGGTTGGATCGGTGATCGTGAAGCGTCACGCCTGATCGGCATTCCGCAACGCGCTGACGGCCTAGAAATCGGCAGCCAACTGAAAAACCTGAAACGCGGCCCCTTCCCCACCATCAATCCGACTGAGATAGGCGGGGGTTTCACCCTTTGCCAGTTGGGATTGCAGCCCGCGCCCCTGAGACGCCCAGTCCCAGAATTCGGCACGGGGCGCAGCGGCGCAAAACAGCACATAGCTTACACCCAGCGCGGCAAGACGCGGACCGGCCTGGGACGCATCCATACGCAAAACCGCAATCTGCGCCTGAATTCCGGCCCGGTTGCGGTGATAATTGCCCGCCAGAACCGAATGATCGGTATAGCGCAGCACCTCTGCCGCATAATCGAAATCGACCAGAACCATTCCGGCTGGCAGGTTTTTCAGGGCCGCGTAGGCCTCGGGCGCCTTGCAGGCGGCGCCGTCGTTTTGCGAATCCGGCGCGACCTCGGCGACGGGTGCCGCAAGGGAGGGGCGCGCAAATCGTCCCAGCTGTTTTTCCACGCTGATGCCGATCTTTGGCGAGACGCAGACAACAAAGCCTACCATAGCCAGGCCGGAAAGCGTGCGACCATGGGTTCTGTAACTGATGTAAAGGGCGCGCAGCATCTGAGCCTGAACAGCCACAAGGGACACGCCCAGAAACGTCATCATCCGGGACTGGTACAGAAACATGGAAAACCCGGTCACAATCAGCGCCAGAAACAGAAGATAGTCCATTTTGTCTTGTGACTGTCGGACAAAGAACAACGCTGCAACCGCCGTGATGACGGACATGGCGATCAGGGCCGCAGCCTCGCCCCGATGTCGTTCCAGCACGACGGTTATATTCTGTGCTTCGGCAACCTGGCTGAGCCAGAAGTCGCGCATGTCCTGAGGCAGGTCCGCAATCGGGTTTTCAAGGCAATGCGGTGCAAATGCGTAAGCGCAGCCAAGTGTTACAGCGCCTGTCGCAAGACACGCGCCGATGCGCCCCCAATAGGACCAGCCCGACCCGACCCAGGCTGCTGCACACAGGCACAGGGCCGCGATCCCGGCCGGCAGGGCCACACTGATCGTCAGGGCATCGCAGCTTGGGAACAGAAAGCCCTGACGCCCCGTTGTTGCAACGCTGGCCAGCAACAGGGTCAGCGCCAGCCCGGTTCCAAACACCATGGTGCGGCGGCGGGCGGCTGTGCCGGTCACGATCCAGTCAATCGTGAAGAACACCGCGATAATCGCGACCTGCACGATCGATTCGGTTCCGATTGACACCGAAAGGGCCAGACAGACACCCAGCCATCCCGCAGCAGAGGGTTTGGCCTTGCGCAGGACAAAGAACATGAGGGCCGCTGCAAACAGCAGAATCTGAACATTGTGGTGGTCAAACGAGAAATAGTCGAACTTCCGATAATGTTCGAGCGTCAGCGCACCGACCACCAGTGCCGAAATCGCGCCATTTCGCCCGCCCAACGCTGCGCCGGTGACAGCAAAGGCCCACAGGGTCAGCCCCGCCAGCAGCACCGGCCACACAAACGCGGTCACTTGCAAGGCGGTGTCGGGCGGCACGACCATCGCGGACAACGCGTAGAGCCCGGCAATCGGTGCATCGACAAGCCGGGACCAGTGCATCAGCGTGCCGTCACCGGGCCCCAGCCGATGCTGATAGGCGTCAAACCAACCCTGTCCCACCAGCAGGTCCTGTACCATGACCCAGCGCATCGCATCATCGGGGCCTTCCTGATAAGCGCCAAACAGCACCGTGGCCAGAAAGAGCGCATAGACAAACAGGAACGACCGCCAAACCATACGGTCTGCGAGAATGCTGTAATTTCCCTGCATTTTCTGCATGGTTTCCTGCCCTTGACGATCTTGCCTGTGCCACAGCTTATCTGAAAGACGTGACTGAATTGAGGCGCAGAGTCCGGTCGGTGATCATGCCACAAAGCGCACGACATCTGCTGCGATCCGGGCAGGCGGTTTTTGGCCGATAGCTGGCCGCCACCAAGCCTAGCTGACGCTTTCTTCTTCCAGGTGCAGTTTCATTTCAATCAGGACCTGCTGAAGCAAACTGGTTTCTTTCAGCAGCCTTTTGGCTTCGTTCACCGTGATGATGCCATCTTCGATAGCGGACTGATATTCAGTCATCAACATTGCAAACCGCTGGCTGAGCGCGATGACATCCGAATTCACCCCGCCTGTGCGAGGATCCTCGGTGTTGCGTTCGCTGTAGGACAAGGTGATGTTTTTCAGATCCGCCAGCGCGGATGTCACATGCGGATAAGTTGCTGCGTTTTCAAGCCGAGCCACCGCATCCACGGGCATGAACCTGTCCGCGTGTTCGGCATTGTCCGAATAATACCGGCCCAGGGTCGCCTTGGATTTTCCGGTGATTTCACAAGCAGCTTCTATTCCGACATCTTTGACCAGCGCTTCTGTGTGTTTCTTCAGATAGGCCCCGATATCTGCCATTGATTTACCTTTATTACCTGCAAACGCCCGCCCGGTGTCCAAACCGGGGAAAGCGTCGGGAAATTTCCCATACCTGAGTCATAATTGAAATGTCATACATTGACTATCCCTCAGATAAGCGGGGGATTTTGTGAGTGAGTGGCGGCAGTTCAAGCCGGTAAAGAGTGATTGCGGGGCGGTATTGTTGGGCCTTGCTTTGTTTTGGCCACATGTTGGCCGACGGCGTCGCTGTTGCAGACGCGGGGGTTCCATCCCCTACGAGCCCAGCTCGGCCTCTGCACACGCAATGGCGACGTCGCTTCTTACATCCCTTTGCTCTCTTGTTCCTTTTGGCCGGGCGTTTTAGACCCACGCCATGGCAAAGCTGTATTTCAACTATTCCACCATGAACGCGGGCAAGTCGACCGTGTTGCTACAGGCGTCGCACAACTATCGCGAGCGCGGGATGCAGACCTATCTGATGACCGCCGCCCTTGACGGGCGGGCGGGTGCGGGGCGGATTGCATCGCGCATCGGCATATCGGAGCAGGCTGACACGTTCACACCCGAAGATGATGTCTTCGCCATGATCCGGTCCCGGCTGGACAAGGGTATGGTGGCCTGCGTTTTCATCGACGAGGCACAGTTCCTGTCCGAGGCGCAGGTCTGGCAACTGGCCCGTGCGGTGGACGATCTGGATGTGCCGGTGCTGGCCTATGGTCTGCGCGTGGATTTTCAGGGCAAGCTGTTCCCCGGTTCCGCCACCCTGCTGGCCCTTGCCGACGAAATGCGCGAAGTGCGCACGATCTGTGAATGCGGCCGCAAGGCCACGATGGTGATTCGTCGCGACGAGACCGGCAAGGCCATCACTGAAGGGGCGCAGGTGCAGATCGGCGGGAACGAGACCTATGTCTCGCTCTGCCGCAAACACTGGCGTGAAGCGGTGGGCGACTAGACCGGGTTGGGCAGCGCCCTGCCCGCGACAAAGGCCGCCACGTTATCCAGCGCCATGTGTCCCATGCTGCTGCGCACCTCTTCGGTGGCGGTGCCCAGATGGGGCAGCAGGGTGACGTTTTCCATATCGCACAGGGCTTGCGGCACTTTGGGTTCGAATTCGTAGACGTCCAGCCCCGCCCCCGCGATCTGACCGGTTTGCAGCGCCGTGATCAGCGCGACCTCGTCCACCACCTCGCCACGGGCGATGTTGACCAGAATAGCCGAGGGGTTCATCGCCTCAAGAACCTGCGCATTGATCAGGTGGCGGGTTTCCGCACCACCGGGAACCGCAAGCACAAGGAAATCGACCGAAGCGGCGAGTGTTTCAAGGTCAGGTGTGAATTCTGCCGGGAAATCCAGATCTTTTGGATTGCGGGATTGATAGGCCACCTGCATGGCAAACCCGAAATGACAGCGGCGCGCGATGGCCTGCCCGATGCGGCCCATGCCGACGATGCCCACGCGCTTGCCGGTCACGTGATGGCCCAGCATCTGCGTCGGGTGCCAGCCCTGCCACTGACCCGACCGCACCAGCCGCTCACCCTCACCGGCGCGCCGGGCTGTGGTCAGCAGCAGGGTCATGGCGATATCAGCCGTGGCATCGGTGACGGCGCCGGGGGTATTGGTTACGTCAATCCCGGCCGCGCGTGCCGCATCCACGTCGATATGGTTGAAGCCAACACCGAAATTGGCCAGCAGCTTGCAGCGCGGTGGACCGGCTTCTGCAAAAATCTGCGACGAAAACTGATCACCCAGCGTCGGGACGACCACGTCGTAATCGGCCAGAGCGGCCAGCATCTCCTGCCGTGACATGGGCAGGGTGTTTTCCCGGATGGTCACATCGAAATCGGCGCGGGCGCGCGATTCGACTGCCGGGGTCATCGGGCGCGTGATCAGCAGTTTCATCAGTGCATCCGCCCGCCTGTAGGAACCTTGCCGTCGGGGCCGATCAGAACGATCTCGCCGCTGTCATCGGGAAGACCCAGCACCAGAACTTCGGACATGAACTTGCCGATCTGGCGCGGAGGGAAGTTGACGACAGCCATGACCTGTTTGCCAACCAGAGTGGCCGGATCGTAATGCGCGGTGATCTGGGCCGAGGTCTTGCGCTCGCCGATCTCGTCACCAAAGTCGATCCACATCTTGATCGCGGGTTTGCGGGCCTCGGGATAGGGCTCGGCGCGGATCACCTCGCCCACGCGAATATCGACCTTGAGAAAGTCGTCGAACGAAATTTCACTCACGCGAGAGCTCCTTGGATCGGTCGGTTGCGGCCTTGACGGCACGGTGCAGCAGGTCAGGAAAGCCGGTTTCCTGATGCATCAGCACCTCAAGCGCGGCCTGTGTGGTACCGTTCGGAGAGGTCACGTTGATGCGCAGCTGCGCGGGGTCTTCGTCGGACGCCATGGCCAGTGCCCCGGCACCGGCCACAGTGGACTTGGCCAGTTTCATCGCAAGCTCGGCAGGCAGGCCATGCGCCTCGCCCGCTGCGGCCAGGGTTTCGATCAGATGGAACACATAGGCCGGGCCGGACCCGCTGAGCCCGGTGACGGCGTCCATCTGTGCCTCATCCTCTAGGCGAACGGTCTGGCCCACTGCCGCCAGCAGGTTTTCGGCCTGTTCCATATCGGTCTCGGAGGCGTGTGCGTTGCCGATCAGTGCCGTGATGCCCTGACGGATAGCGGCGGGTGTGTTGGGCATTGCGCGAATGATCGGGGTGTCTTGGCCCAGAACGGATTCGAAGGTGGCAATCGAGGTACCAGCCGCAACGGAAATGAACAGGCTGGACCCACCGCCCAGCGCCTGAAGGGCAGGCAGGGCTTCGCCCATCATCTGCGGTTTGACCGCAACCAGCACCACGGCGGGGGATTCGGGCAACGGTGCGTTGATATTGACGCCCTGCGCCTTCAGCCAATCTGACGGGTAGGGATCGATGACCCAAACGGAAGCTGGCGGAAGGCCGTGTTCCAGCCATCCCGCCAGCATTGCGGACCCCATCTTTCCGCACCCCAGAAGCACAAGCCCCTGTTCGGCCACTCGCGTCATGTCCATTTGCCCCTCCCGCTTTACATATCGGTTCGGGGCAAAGGTTTACGCGCGGCCGTAGGCCTCTGCAATGGCCACTTGCATGGCTTCTTCTGGCCCTCTGTTGCCCCAGGTCACCAATTGGATCGCGGGGTAGTACCGCTCGGCGCTCATGACGGCGGCATTGATCATCGTGTCGATCTGGTCAGCGCTGGCCGTTTGCCCGCCTGCAAGGACCAGACCATAGCGATAGACCATCAGCTTCTGGTTTGCCCAATAGGTAAACGCGCCTGCCCAGCACTGGTCGTTCATCTTGTTGAGCAGCTCATAGAGCTGCATTTCACGCTCGGCCGGTGGTTCCATTTCGAAGCTGCACACCATGCGCAGCGTTTCGTCATAGTTGGACCAGGCCAATGTGATCGAATAGGTCCGCCACTGCCCTTCAACGGCCATGGCAATCTGATCGTCCCCAATGCGATCAAAATCCCAGTCGTGGTGTTCGGCCAGATGCTCAACAATGTCGATCGGATGAATGTCTTCTTCGAGATACTGCTCGGAAAGGGCCATAATGCCACCTCACTAATCTCTAGCATTTCGGGGCTGGCAGCGCCCCAGCGCTAGTTGCCTGCTCTACAAACCGGGCTTCCCCCATAGGCCTGTACTAAATATGGTGCGATGTGGCGTAAGTTCTGGCAACCCTAATTATTGGGGATAACAGCAATAAGTTGTGGACAGAAGGCAACGGCGATCAAAATATTGGCGACAGAGTCAGCTTTGTCTTGAATAAATTCTGCGACACGTCAGAATACACAGCACCGCACAATCCGGGCTGGATTGCGCGGCGGAATGCTTTGTCCGAAAATTGTGAAAACAGGGAACGCCGGGGCGTTATTTGTCCAGTTTCGCCTCGAGCGCGGCAATGCGGGCTTCGAGTGCCGCGTTTTCTTCGCGCGCCTTCTGAGCCATGGCGCGCACGGCGTCAAATTCTTCACGGGTGACGAAATCGCGGTCGGCCAGCCAGCGGTCGATCATCGACTTCATCGCGTTTTCAGCCTCTTCCCGCGCGCCCTGCGCCACGCCCATGGCGTTGGTCATCAGCTGGGACACGTCATCCAGGATTTTGTTGCGGGTCTGCATATCTGTTCTCCGATCTCGCGGTTTACCTGTATATGGGCAAAGAATGGCGCGGGCTCAAGGTTGACTTGACCTGCAAACCCCGGGCAATGAGACGCACATGCAGGCTGTTCTGAATTTCCCCGATCTGTCGCCCGAACTGTTCTCGATCCCGCTGTTCGGGATGGAGTTCGCGTTAAGGTGGTATGCGCTGGCCTATATCGCGGGCATCCTGATCGCGTGGCGGCTGGCTGTTGTGGCGTTGCGCCGCCCGGCGCTCTGGCCTGCGGATGGCCCGCCGATGAAGCCCGAACAGCTGGAGGATCTGGTTACCTGGATCATTCTGGGCGTGATTCTGGGAGGGCGGCTGGGCTTTGTGCTGTTTTATCAACCGGGTTATTACCTGTCGCACCCGCTGGAGATCGTGAAGGTCTGGCAAGGCGGCATGGCGTTTCATGGCGGCCTGCTGGGCGTAATCCTTGCGTCGTACCTGTTTGCACGACGGCACCGGATCCCTGCCCTGTCGCTGGGGGATCTGGTTGCCTACACCGTTCCGCCCGGATTGCTGCTAGGGCGGCTGGCCAATTTCGTCAACGCCGAGCTGTGGGGCCGCCCGAGCGAGCTGCCCTGGGCTGTCATCTTTCCTGGATATGCTGCGCAGGATTGCCCCGGCGTGGTCGCAGGCATGTGCGCCCGGCACCCGTCGCAGCTGTATGAGGCCGCGCTGGAGGGGGTGTTGCTTGGGGCGGTATTGCTGTGGCTGGTCTATCGGCGCGGCGGTTTTCGCACACCGGGCCTTGTCATGGGGACGTTTCTTGCGGGCTACGGCGCGTCGCGCTTTATCGTCGAGTTCTTTCGCCAGCCGGACGCACAATTCGTATCGCCCGGCAATCCGCTGGGGCTGGCCTGGCATGTGGGCGGGTACGGGCTGACCATGGGGCAGTTCCTGTCGCTGCCGATGATCGCGCTTGGATTGTGGTTTGCCCAGCGCGCGCGGCGGCAGGCAGTATGAGCCTGACCGATCATCTGGTCGCCCGCATCCGGCAGGATGGACCCATGAGCGTGGCGGATTACATGGCTGAGTGCCTGCTGCATCCGGCGCTGGGCTATTACACGACCCGTGATCCGCTGGGGGCTGCGGGGGATTTCACCACAGCGCCGGAAATCAGTCAGATGTTCGGAGAGCTGGTCGGGCTGTCTCTGGCGCAAAGCTGGATGGATCAGGGACGGCCCGCACCGTTTACCCTGTGTGAGCTGGGGCCGGGGCGCGGTACCCTGATGGCCGATATTCTGCGCGCCACACGGTCTGTACCCGGTTTTCACGAGGCGGCGCAGGTAGTTCTGGTCGAAGCATCGCCTGTATTGAAACAGGTGCAGGCGGCAACGCTGAACGAATACGAGGCGGTCTGGATCGACATGATCGCCGACCTGCCCGACCAGCCGCTGATGCTGGTTGCCAACGAGTTCTTTGATGCCCTGCCCATCCGCCAGTTTCAGCGTGACGGTACGGGCTGGCGCGAGCGTCTGGTGGGTGAGCGCGACGGCGGGTTGACGTTCGGACTGGGCGCGATCGGGCCGCAGGTGGCGTTGAATGACAGGCTGTCGGACACCAAGGACGGTGATCTGGTCGAACTGTGTGCTGCTGCGATTCCCGTTTTGACCGTGATCGCAGGGCGGGTCGCCAGCCATGGCGGCGCGGCATTGATTGTGGATTATGGCGACTGGCATTCGCTGGGCGATACCTTGCAGGCTCTGCAAAACCACGAACATTCCGATCCTCTGGCATCGCCCGGTCAGGCCGATTTGACCGCGCATGTGGATTTTGAGCCTTTGGCCGTTGCGACCCGCGCCTGTGGGTGCAGGCATACGCGCTTGACACCGCAGGGCGTCTTCCTCGAACGGCTGGGGATCACCGCCCGCGCGCAAGCCCTGTCCAAGGCACTGAGCGGTTCCGAGCTGGATGCGCTGATTGCCGCGCATCGGCGGTTGACGCATCCTGATGAAATGGGAAATCTGTTCAAGGTGATGGGCCTTTTCCCGGCCTATGCAGCCCCACCACCAGGATTGGAACCATGACGCTGGAAATTCTGACCTCGGATCTGCTGTCGCCATTTCGCCATGGGTTCTTTACCCGTCGCGGCGGCGCGTCTTCAGGAATTTTCAGCGGGTTGAACTGCGGTCAGGGGTCCTCGGATCAAACCGAGATTGTCGCGCTGAACCGGCGACGGGTGGCAGACGCGATGGAGGTTGAACCCGAGGCAATGGTCGCGGTGCATCAGGTTCATTCGCCAACGGTTCTGACAGTCAAAGCCCCGGTTGAAGGTGAAAAGCCCAAAGCGGATGCCATTGTCACAGCAACACCCGGTCTGGCCCTGACGATCCTGACGGCCGATTGCCAGCCGGTTCTGTTCGCCGATCCCGACGCGCATGTGATCGGTGCCGCCCATGCCGGGTGGCGCGGCGCGCTGGACGGTGTTCTGGAGGCAACGCTGGACGCGATGGAGGCGCTGGGGGCCGACCGCAGCAATATCTGCGCCGTGATCGGACCCAGTATTTCCCAGCGCGCTTACGAAGTGGGGCCAGAGTTTCTGGACGCGTTCCTGGCGGATTCACCGGACAACAGCCGCTTTTTTGCCAATGGTGAAAGTGACCGCCTGCAATTTGATCTGCCCGCCTTCGGGCTGCACCGGCTGCGGCAGGCGGGAATCGGACAGGCCGAGTGGACCCGGCACTGCACATATTCCGACCCCGACAGGTTCTATTCCTATCGCCGATCAACGCACGCGAACGAGGTCGATTACGGGCGCCTGATCTCCGTCATAAGATTGTGATCTTCGTCCAGATTTAGGTGCCCTGCCACTTTTCCGCCACATTTGTTGTGTTGATTGGGCATCAGAATCGTAACGAGTTTTTGCCAGTAATCAGATCGGTATCTGACGTTCGAAAATCGGGCGCTGGCGTGTTGAGTGGGAGGTCCGTCTGACTTCATTTTTCTGTCCGCAAATCATCCCGGATAAGCCTTATCCCTGCCGCAAACCCGCGTCACAAAAGGTTCACAGAGGATGTGGGGAAATACACCCCGTTCAGAGCAGGACCAAAAAATGAAGACCAAATCACGCTTTCTGAAAGCCATGGTCGAGGCCACTCGGGACCAGAACCTGGAAATGCCGTGGAAGCGGGTAACAAGCAATTCTGTCAGGGTCGCCAGTCGCATCGCGGCACGACGCTGAGACAGAAAACCCAGAGACCAAGCTGCCGGTCTTATTTGGGTCAACGCGTATCAGGTTCGCTCCGGCCTGATGTATCGCGCGTCACGAGCGAGGGGTTCGTGACTTTTTAGGAGTTGTGTGTGTGCGGGCAATTTCGCCCGTGAAGTACGAGTTTGTCTGGGGGGTCAATGTGTTGACCATTGGAAAGCGAGATTTAGTCGCGTCGCGGGACCGTACCGGTTGCCGCCCGAGGGTCACCCATTTGTTTCAAGGCAAAGAACCAGTTCGCCGGGCGCGTCTGTACGGGGGTACGCCGCGCCTGACCGAACATTTTGAGGGGACGGAATATTAATGACTATTCCTAATTCACTGGCCCGCGCGGCCAGAAATGCTATCGAAACGTCTGTTATGCTGCGGGACGCGCCGCGGCCGGTTTCCAAGCCAAAAGCCCAGCTGCGCCGCTATGAGGTCAGCAGCCTGTTGAAGAACGGAGATGTGGTTCAGACCCGCCACATCGCACCTGCCCTGCCGATGTTTGAAGACGCGTTTTGCGCCTTCACACGTGGATCTTTGGTAGAAACGGAACATGGACCGATGGCAATCGAGGATCTGATGCCGGGGGATACGGTCCTGACGCAGGATGGCGCATCGGAAACCGTGTTGTGGAAGGGATCTGTCACGTTGATCCCCGGACGCGCGGATTCACGTGGCCGGACGCGACCGCTGACGCGGATCATGGCGGATACGTTCGGGATGCAAAAGCCAATGTCGGGTGTCATTGCCGGCCCGGCGGCGCGAATCGTGGGTACACCTGCGCATTTGCGGCACCTGCATGGGGGGCAGCCGATTCTTACACCCGTGTCCGAATTTCAGGACGGGATGGGTGTCATTGAAACAATGCCGCCCACCCCCGTTGAACTGTTTCACATTTGTTTAAAACGCCATTCCGTTATTCGCGTAGATGGATTACAGTTCGAAACATATCATCCAGGTGTGAATGCGGTTCGCATGATCAGCCACTCGCTTCGGTCGATCTATCTGAACCTGTTCGCGCATATCGAGTCGCTGAACGATTTCGGCCCGCTGCTGATGCCGCGCGCCGGAGATGGTGAGATCGACGCGATGACGGCCTGAGCATGATTGTGATTACTGCATTATGGGGGGCATCATGCAGCTGGTAATAAGTTGGGTTCTATCCCTTGCGGTGGCAGCACTGTTGCCACCAATCACCGCGCAACCAAAACGTGTTGGCGTTACGCCGTCCGGTTCATACGTTCTTCCAGAACGTCGAACGGTACGCCTGGCTCGTCTTTTGCGCCGCGAATAACGAGCGATGTCTTGACGCTGGCCACGTTTGGCGTGGTCAGCAACTCGCCCGTCAGAAACTGCTGAAAGCTGCTCAGGTCAGGTGCGACGCATTTCAGGATGAAGTCCACCTCGCCGTTCAGCATGTGGCATTCGCGGACCAATGGCCATTCGCGGCAACGGCCTTCGAACGCGCGCAGTTCGACTTCGGCCTGGCTGTCCAGACCAACCATGGCAAATACCTGAACCTCGAACCCCAACTCGCGTGAGTTGACCTCGGCGTGATAGCCGGTGATGAAGCCGGATTCTTCGAGCGTGCGCACCCGGCGCAGACAGGGCGGGGCCGAGATTCCGACCCGTTTTGCCAGCTCGACATTGGTCATACGACCGTCCGCCTGCAGTTCCGCCAGAATCTTGCGATCGATATCATCCAGCCGAGTCGTGACCATCAAATGCTCCTGATTTTTCGGTTCTTATATCAGCACCCCACACGCGCGCAATAATGTTTCGCAGATGCGCAATTTTCTTTGTTTCCTTTTCGCCTTCTCCCCTAAAACCCAGGGCGCCCCGTCCCGAGGGGACCTGAACAGTAAGGGGCTTTAAGCCGGGCCGGTCGGTCGCTATATCGGGGCGACGGGCCGCGGGCCCAATTCAGGCAATTCGAGCGGGGGCACCATGGCCGACACAAGACACACCAAGGTTCTGATCATCGGGTCGGGGCCCGCAGGATACACCGCAGGCGTATATGCAAGCCGCGCCATGCTGGAACCCATTCTGGTACAGGGCATCGAACCCGGTGGTCAGCTGACAACGACGACCGAGGTCGAAAACTGGCCCGGCGACACCGAGGTGCAGGGCCCGGACCTGATGGTGCGGATGCAGGACCATGCCAAGGCCATGGGATGTGAGGTGATCGGCGATATCATCAGCGATCTGGACCTCAGCAAGCGCCCCTTCACCGCCAAGGGCGACAGCGGCACCACATACACGGCGGACGCTGTCATTCTGGCCACCGGCGCGCGTGCGAAATGGCTGGGTCTGCCGTCGGAAGAGAAGTTCAAGGGCTTTGGCGTCTCGGCCTGCGCCACCTGTGACGGGTTCTTCTATCGCGGGCAGGAAATCGTGGTGATTGGCGGCGGCAACACAGCCGTGGAAGAGGCCCTGTTCCTGACCAATTTTGCCAGCAAGGTGACCCTGATCCACCGCCGCGATGAGTTGCGGGCGGAAAAAATCCTTCAGGATCGCCTGTTGAAGAATGAAAAGATCGTACCGCTGTGGTTCCACCAGTTGGAAGAAGTGATCGGCACCGATGCGCCTTTGGGCGTTGAAGGTGTTCGGGTCAAACATGTCAAAACCGGCGAGATCACCGAGATCCCGTGCAAGGGCGTCTTTGTCGCCATCGGCCACGCCCCTGCGAACGAGTTGGTCAAAGACACGCTGGAAACCCATATGGGTGGTTATGTCGTCACCAAACCGGGCAGCACCGAAACGTCGATTCCCGGCGTGTTCGCAGCGGGCGATCTGACCGACCATGTCTATCGTCAGGCGGTAACAAGCGCGGGAATGGGCTGTATGGCGGCACTGGATGCCGAACGGTTCCTGGCCGAACAGGACTGACACATGCTTGAATTCTCTGGCCCTGTCTGGAGAATTCTGTTTGCGTCGCAGGCAGCAGCCCCATTGCTGCCTGCCCGCGCGCCCGAGGGGCGCTTTCATCATTCCGGACAATTCGCGCTTTATGCCTCGCTCAGCGCCGAGGGCGCTTCGGTCGCCATCCGCCGCTACATCTCGGGTGATGATCCCGACCGGGTGGTTCAAAGGTTTCTGGTGGAAAACGCGCGATTGGTGGACTACCGCGGGCAGACGGCTGCATCGGTGATCTGGCAGGATATTCGCGCGACGGGGGCCCCTTCCCCGACATGGTCTTTTTCAGATAAAGCGCGGGCACTGGGGGCGGACGGCTTGATCTACAGCTCGCGCTCGCGCCCTGACCTCAGCCATCTGGTGCTGTTTTGTGCGGACAAGATATCAATTCAATCCCAACACCCCGCCACCCATTGGCAGGCCTAGATTTGCACCCGAAGCCTTGACCTGACCGCGAACGTCCTCGCAAAGTCCAACCACGGCGAACAGCGATACAGGTGGTATTCTTGAAGAGCGCTTTGTGGCGTGGCGGTTGGGCAGCCCGGCTTCGGATCGGCAGCGGGTTGGTTCTGTTTGCTTTCGCTTTCTTCCATTTCATCAACATCGGACTGGGCCTGTTTCACACCGATTATCTGCACGGGATGCAGGACGGTCGAACAGCGGTGACGCGGCACAGTTTTATGAGCCTGCTGCTTTATGCGGCGTTGTTCACTCATGCCGGTCTGGCGCTAGCTTCGATCGCACAACGCCGGACCCTGCGCATGCCGTTCAGCACGGCGTTGCAGATTGTTCTGGGTCTGCTGATACCTTTGCAGCTGATCTCGCATGTCATCCAGACGCGGGTCGCGCACGAGATCTATGACGTCAATGACGAGATGGGGTATATCATCATCCTGATGTGGCCCAGCACCGTGATTTGGATGCAAAGCGCACTGTTGCTGATCGTCTGGGTGCATGGCTGTATCGGGCTGCATATGTGGTTACGGCTGACGAAATGGTGGTCCAGCGCCGTACCCTATCTGATCGGTGTTGCCGTCTTCATCCCCATGTTCGCCTTGGCCGGTCTGCTGACCGAGGGCCGCCGCATTTGGTTGGAATTCGCGGATGAGTTTCTGCGGGAACAATTTATCGAGCATTACAACTGGCCCTCGCCCGAGGCGTTCCAGACCATGTTCACCGTCAAGGATAATGCCCTTTTGGCGTTCTGGCTCGCCTTGGCGGCCACGGGTCTTGTGTATATCGGGCGCAAGCTGTGGCGGCGCAGGCATTCGGTGCGGGTAAGTTACAGCAACGGGCCCGAGGTGGATGCCGAAAAGGGCATGACCCTGCTTGAGATTTCGCAGGCACATAGTGTGCCCCATACGGCCTTGTGCGGCGGGAAGGGACGCTGCACCACATGCCGCGTCATCATCGAGGAAGGCGCTAACGCCCTGCCCCCGCCCGGCGATGTCGAGGCCCGCAGCCTCGCCGCTGTCGGCGCCTCACCGCAGACACGGCTGGCCTGCCAGATCCGCCCGACGGAACCGACCACTGTTTTCCGCGTTTTTCAACCGGATGGCGGGCGCGTTCGCGGGCATGCCAGTCAGGGGCAGGAACGGAAACTGGCCGTGCTGTTTCTGGACATGCGCGGATTTACCGCCCGCACGACGGGTCAGCTGCCCTATGATATCGTGTTCCTGCTGAACCGGTTCTTCGACGCCGTCGTACCTGCCATCACCAAGGACGGCGGTGTCGTGGACAAGTATATGGGAGACGGGTTGCTGGCGGTTTTCGAAAAACCCGATGCAGCCGCATCCGCCAGCGCGGGGTTGAAGGCTGCGATAGATATCAGCCATGCCCTTGACCGGTTCAACGAGCAGCTTGAGGCCGAAGGCAGCCCCGGCATTCGCATCGGAATGGGCTTACACCTTGGTGATCTGGTGCTGGGTGAGATTGGCGCGCAGGGACATGCCGCGAGAACGATCATCGGCGACGCCGTCAATGTGGCCAGCCGACTGGAAAGCGAAACCAAGGCCTTGGGGGTCGAGTTGCTGGTCTCGCAAGAGGTGTTGAAGGCTGCGGGTATGAACCTGCCGCCGGAGGGTATCCGGATGTTCCAGCTGCGCGGCGTTGCCGATCCGATTCCCGCCCTGCCAGTCACCCGCGCGTCCGGGCTTGCGCCGCACACGCGAAAACAGGAACAGTTATACCTTGCATGATCGGAATATATACGCCCCAAGGAACGAGATCATCATTTTGATTTCAGAGTTGGAAATTCCTTCCAATCCGCGAGAAATCAGCGCATATCGTCCTTTGTTTCATTGACGCCAGTGGACTTCGCCCAACAGTCGGTGCAAATGCCCCGAAAACGCCCTTGAATCATTGGCAACACAACACTGCGATAAGAGTATTCAGATGACGATGTTAAGCAATCTGGCCCCCATTCCCGAACTTTATGTGTCGTATGACTCGGCCCAGAAACTGAAGGTTGAAGCCGCCGACCTGACCAGTTGGGATCTGAGCCCGCGCCAGATCTGTGATCTGGAACTGCTGATGAATGGCGGTTTCAACCCGCTCAAAGGTTTCCTGAGCGAAGCCGATTACGACAATGTCGTCGAAAACATGCGTCTGGCTGATGGCACGCTATGGCCGATGCCCATCACGCTGGACGTCAGCGAAGACTTTGCGGACAAGATCGAACTGGGTCAGGATATCGCGCTGCGCGATCAGGAAGGCGTGATTCTGGGCACCATGACGGTCACTGACCGCTGGACCCCAAACAAGGCCCGCGAGGCCGAGAAGGTTTTTGGTGCCGATGACGATGCCCACCCGGCTGTGAATTATCTGCACAATGTGGCGGGCAAGGTCTATCTGGGTGGCCCTGTCGTGGGCATCCAGCAGCCTGTTCACTATGACTTCCGCGGTCGCCGCGACACGCCGAACGAGCTGCGCGCCTATTTCCGCAAGCTGGGCTGGCGCCGGATCGTGGCCTTCCAAACCCGCAACCCCTTGCACCGTGCGCATCAGGAGCTGACCTTCCGCGCCGCCAAGGAAGCGCAGGCCAACCTGCTGATCCACCCGGTCGTCGGCATGACCAAGCCGGGCGATGTGGACCACTTTACCCGCGTGCGCTGCTATGAGGCGGTGCTGGACAAGTATCCCGCATCCACCACCTCGATGAGCCTGCTGAATCTGGCGATGCGCATGGCTGGCCCGCGCGAGGCGGTCTGGCACGGGCTGATCCGAGCCAACCATGGCTGCACCCATTTCATCGTGGGCCGCGATCACGCGGGCCCGGGCAAGAACTCGGCCGGTGAAGATTTCTATGGCCCCTATGACGCGCAGGACCTGTTCCGCCAGTTCCAGGACGAGATCGGCGTCGAGATGGTCGATTTCAAGCACATGGTCTATGTGCAGGAACGCGCGCAATACGAGCCGAATGACGAGATTCTGGACAAGGACAATGTCACGATCCTGAACATCTCGGGCACCGAGCTGCGCCGCCGTCTGGCCGAAGGTCTGGAAATCCCCGAATGGTTCAGCTTTCCCGAAGTGGTGGCCGAGCTGCGCAAGACCAAGCCGCCACGCAGCCAGCAGGGCTTTACCGTGTTCTTCACCGGCTTCTCGGGCTCGGGCAAGTCCACCATCGCCAACGCGCTTATGGTCAAGCTGATGGAGATGGGGGGCCGTCCGGTCACTTTGCTGGATGGCGATATCGTGCGGAAAAACCTGTCATCCGAACTGGGTTTCTCGAAAGAGCATCGCGACCTGAACATCCGCCGGATCGGATATGTCGCATCCGAGATCACCAAGAATGGTGGCATCGCCATCTGCGCCCCGATCGCACCTTATGCCACCACGCGCCGCGCGGTACGCGAAGAGATCGAGCAGTTCGGTGCCTTCTGCGAAGTGCATGTTGCGACCACCATCGAAGAGTGTGAGCGGCGCGACCGCAAGGGTCTGTACAAGCTGGCCCGCGAAGGCAAGATCAAGGAATTCACCGGTATCTCGGACCCGTATGACGTGCCTCAGAACCCTGAATTGCGTGTCGAGACCGAGAATGTCGAGGTCGACAACTGCGCTCATCAGGTGCTGCTGAAGCTGGAAAGCATGGGCCTGATCGCAGCCGGCTGAACCAGATGAATGAATGCCGCGGCCTCCGGTTCTCGGGGGCCGTTTTTGTTTTGATAGTCTGAGGCGTTCCGGGCAGTCCCTGGGGACGGGAACGGTTCGGCTACTGGGTGGCTTGTGGCAGATCCACCTGCCCGCGCATCAGGATATGCCCTTGACCGGCTACCTTGATTCCCGTCATCGCGTCGGTGGGGCCAACGCGCGTGACAACGGCCTGACCGGGGCGGCCCATATCGTGACCCTGTTCCGCAACGAAACTGTCTTTGGTCATCAGCCCATATTTCCACAGATAGGCCGCCATGGCCCCGGTGGCGGACCCGGTAAACGGATCCTCGGGCGGGCTGGGCGGGGCCATGAGCAGGCGCGAGAACGTATCGCCCGCGTCGGTAGCCCCTTGGAGCGTCACAAGAAAGGGCTCGGCCATATCCGAGCCGGAATACCCTGCCGTCGCAGCCACTTTGCG
Source organism: Ruegeria sp. O4 (assembly GCF_056535125.1). Classification (NCBI taxonomy): domain Bacteria; kingdom Pseudomonadati; phylum Pseudomonadota; class Alphaproteobacteria; order Rhodobacterales; family Roseobacteraceae; genus Ruegeria; species Ruegeria sp. O4. The sequence goes on from NZ_JBQERO010000006.1 coordinate 136,988, forward strand.
CAGCGCGTCCTCGGAAAGGTGGGCTGCGCGCAAAGCGTCATGATCGCGCAGAACGGTAATACAGAAGGGCAAGCCGGTTGAAACCATCCGGGGCGGCGAGATGATGGCTTCTTGCGGCAGGCTGATCGCCTTTGCCACCAGATCGGCTGGCACATGCGCACCAAATTGCGGTGCGACCTGCGTCATCTCAATCTGTTCGCCCTGCAAACCGATCGAAACGATGCCAGCGCCGGTTTCCAGCGTCAGGTTATCGCTGGAGATCATGCCGCGCGACCGCATCGCCGCTACGGTGGCAATCGTCGGATGACCGGCAAAGGGAATTTCACGGCTGGCCAGAAAATAACGGACGCGGATGTCGGCCACGTCGGACGGGCCGGTGAATGTGCATTCGACCAGAGAGGTTTCGCGCACATAGGCCATGCAGACCTCGGCCGAGAGACCCGCGCCGCCGTGGACCACGGCACAACCGTTGCCGCCAAATGCACGATTGGTGAAGGCGTCTACCCAGTCGAATTCAAACCAGCTCATGCAGTCGGCTCCGTTACAGGTTAAAAGCGGCAGTTTCGCCGATGCGCGTGTGTTGCGGGGAACGTTACAGCCCCACCGGGACAAAGGGGCCGTTCAGTGAACGGCCACAGGTGACAGGTCGTGCTGACGGGCCAGAACGAAGGCCAGCTTGCGGTCGGCCACAAGCGCCAGTTGCTGCCCATCGGAATCGTGCACGGCATAAAGGTGATCCAGATCACCTGCCTGATCGCGCAGATCACGCGGCAGATCGGCAACGTCGACTGTTTTCACATAGACGATACGATCGCCTTCGGTGTTGATTTCAATCGGTGTATTCATTGCTCTTACCCCTTCCGTATGTTGATTGTCTGAACCACGGTTTCCGGCACGGCGCGGGTCAGATCCACATGCAGCAGACCGTTTTCCATGATCGCCTCTCCCACCTCGACCCCGTCAGCCAGCACGAACATGCGCTGAAACTGACGCGCCGCGATACCACGGTGCAGGAAGATGCGCCCCTCGCTGTCGTCGCGCTGACGGCCCCGGATCACCAGTTGGCGATCCTCGATGGTGATCGACAGATCCTCTTCGGCGAACCCGGCCACCGCAAGGGTGATGCGGTAGGAAAAGTCCGAGGTCTGTTCGATGTTATAGGGCGGGTATCCTTCATTACCGGCCTTTGCAGACCGTTCCAGAAGGCGTTCCAGCTGCTCGAACCCCAAAAGATGCGGGTATGAGCCAAGAGTAAGTTTCGACACGTATTTTCGTCCTTTATTGTCAAAGCGACGTGGTGCGCGGTCCCGTTCCGGCAACCGCTTGTTATAGAATATGGGAAGAAAACAGGATGTCCACAAGGTCTGGCGCGATAACGTCTGACACACTATCTTGTTGGGCAAGCACCACAACAAGCCCGAGTCGCCAATGAACGCGCCAACCGACCTTTCGATGAAAACCGAAGAAGTTCTGCGGGTTGAGTTGGAGGTTTTTCGCCGCCAGCACCGCGACCTTGATGAGGCGATCGAGGCGCTGCACGAAAAAGGAACGGCTGATCAGTTGACCCTTCGGCGTCTGAAAAAGGAAAAACTGCGCCTGAAAGACTTCATCCGCCTGATCGAAGACCGCCTGACCCCCGATATCATTGCCTGAACGCCCTGTACCGCATTGCCACAAAAGCGGATTTGGCTATAGTGCGCGCTCTTTCTGAGCGCGGGGACGTAAGCGGATGAGCGATGTGACAGTGGGGATCATCATGGGCAGCCAGTCGGACTGGCCCACGATGAAGGAAGCCGCAGATATTCTGGATGAACTGGGCATCGCTTATGAGGCGCGTATCGTTTCGGCCCATCGCACCCCGGACCGGTTGTGGGACTATGGCAAGACCGCCGTATCACGCGGGTTGCAGGTGATCATCGCGGGCGCTGGCGGAGCGGCACATCTGCCGGGTATGATGGCCTCGAAAACACGCGTACCGGTGATTGGCGTGCCTGTGCAGACGCGGGCCCTGTCGGGGGTGGATTCGCTGTATTCCATTGTGCAGATGCCCAAGGGCTTTCCGGTGGCGACCATGGCAATCGGGTCGGCTGGCGGAGCCAATGCGGGCCTGATGGCAGCGGGCATTCTGGCCTTGCAGGATGAAGCCCTGGCCGCGCGGCTGGATGCCTGGCGTGACGCGTTGTCCGCCTCAATCCCCGAGGAACCGCTGGGATGAGCCGGATCGGGTTTATCGGCACCGGGCATATCGCCGCGCCGATTGCGCGGCTGATGGCCGCCAAAGGGCATGAGATCAGCGTGACAGAACGCAACGCCGAGGTCTCGGCTGACCTGAAGGCCGAACTGGGCGTGACTATCGCGCCGCCGCAAGCGGTGATTGACGCCTCGGACATCGTGTTTCTGTGCCTGCGCCCGCATATCGCGGCCGAGGTTCTGGCCCCCCTGACCTTTCGCGCCGATCAGCAGGTTGTGTCGGTTATGGCGGCCGTTTCCGCCGAGGATTTGGCCAAGCTTTGCGCCCCTGCGTCGGATTTCGTCCAAACCATCCCGCTGGGGTTCTTGCAGTCCGGTGGCTGCCCGATGGCGGCGTTCGGCAATGACCGCTTGCTGGCCGAGCTGTTTGAGCCGGAAAACCCAGTGGTCAAGGTTGCGGATGAAGCGGCGCTGAACGCGCATTTTGCCATTTGTGCCATGGTTCCCGGCGTTCTGGATCTGATGGCCACCGGGGCCGAATGGCTGGGTGACGTAACCGGCGATGCGGACGGGGCCGAGTTCTATACCACGCAGTTGATGGCGGGTTTTCTCGCCGCGATGGAAAAAGGCACAGCCGGGCGGTTGGCACAGGAGCGCGACGCTTTGGCGACCGAAGGTACTTTGAGCCTGCAAATGACGGGCACCCTGATCGAACAGGGCGCGCATGAGGCGCTGAGAGCGGCGCTTGGCGCAATTGGAAAACGTTTGGAGAATTGACGATGGCGGAGATGCTCGCCCAAGGTGCAGTGATTGGGATTCTGGGTGGCGGCCAGCTGGGCCGGATGCTGTCGGTGGCGGCCTCTCGGCTGGGGTTTGTCAGCCACATCTACGAGCCGGGCGCAAACCCGCCTGCCGGGCAGGTTGCGGATCGGGTTACGACAGCGGCCTACGACGATATCGACGCCTTGACGGCCTTCGCCGATGCGGTGGACGTCATCACCTATGAGTTCGAGAACATCCCGACCGAGGCATTGGATATTCTGGAAGCCCATCGCCCCATTCGTCCCGGGCGTGAGGCATTGAGGGTCAGTCAGGACCGCCTGACCGAGAAGACGTTCCTGCAGGGGCTTGGCCTGAAAACGGCTCCGTTTGCGGATATCACCGATCTGGACAGCCTGAATGCGGCCATCGAAGAAATCGGCGCCCCCGCCATCCTGAAGACCCGCCGCTTTGGCTATGACGGCAAAGGACAAGCCAGATTGCGCACCCCCCGGGATGCCGAGGCCGCGCTGGCCGATATGGCTGGTGCGCCTGCCCTTCTGGAGGGGTTCGTTGATTTCTCACACGAGGTTTCGATCATTGCAGCGCGGGGGCTGGATGGTCAGGTGGCCTGTTTTGATCCGGGTGAGAATGTGCACCGCGACGGCATCCTGCACACCACCACCATCCCTGCCCGACTGTCCCCCGCCCAGCGCACCGATGCCATCCTGCTGGCGGCCAATATCCTGAACGCGCTGGAATATGTCGGTGTCATGGGCGTTGAGCTGTTCGTGACACCCGGCGGGCTGATCGTGAACGAGATCGCGCCGCGCGTGCATAACTCGGGCCACTGGACGCAGAATGGCTGCGCCGTGGATCAGTTCGAACAGCACATCCGCGCTGTGGCGGGCTGGCCGTTGGGCGACGGGCAGCGCCACTCGGATGTGGTGATGGAGAACCTGATTGGCGACGATATGGACCGTGTGCCCGAGCTGGCGCGCGAACGGGACGTCGCGCTGCATCTTTACGGCAAGGCCGAGGTCAAGGCCGGTCGCAAGATGGGACATTTCAACCGGATCATGCGGTAGAATATCGCGCTGCGGCGCGATGCCTTCGGCGAGAGTATTTAAAAAAAGGTGAAGCCGGTCTGGTTTCACCCCACAAAGCGCGCCGCGATATCCCCTGACATGTAGCTGACGCGCCCGCCCGCCAGTGTCGCGGCGACCCGGTGAGTGGTTGCGTCAAGGATTACCAGATCGGCGCGTTTGCCCGCGGCAAGCGTGCCCCGGTCCTGCAAGTCCAGCACCCGCGCGGGGCCGGATGAGATCAGCGCCCAGGCCCCTGCGAGATCCAGCAGCCCGGTTTTGATCAGCATCAGCGCCGCGCGGCGTGGACTGGGATAATGGTAATCCGAGGCCAGCGCATCACAGAGCCCCATGGCGATCAGCTCTACCGCGCTGGCATTGCCCTTATGCGAGCCGCCGCGGACCACATTGGGCGAGCCGAGAATGACGTGATCCCCGGCAGCGCGCGCCGCCTCGGCGGCTTCAAGCGTTTCGGGAAACTCGGCAATACGCACCCCTTGGCTGCGCCACCAAGCGCGCGCCTCGGCAGTTGCGTCATCGTGGCTGCCCAGACGCACGCCCATGTCCGCAAGGTCCGAACAGAGCGCTTTTAGCGCGGCCGGAACCTCAGCCTTGCGGGCGTGCATGTCGAGCAGCATCGCAAAATGCGCCTCTGGGTTGCGTCCGGCCTTCAATGCCTGCCCGGTCAGGCGCGGTGGTTTCTTGCCCTGTGCCAAACGATCATGCGGCAGGTGATCATTGAAGACCACGTATGGCACCTGCCAATCGGCGATGCGACGGGCCAGCCCGTCGTAATCCGCGAGCATATTGGTCTCGAACCGCAATTGCGGGATCAGATCGGTGACCGTGCTGCCCTTGACCGCTGCGATGGCCGCAAACACCTGCGCGGCAAAGTCCGGGCCGCGCACGCCGCCTTCCCAGCTGTAAAACTGCGCCAGAACGGCTGTGGTGATGCCGTTGGCGGCCAGTTCGGCCTCGACCGACAGAATGCCCTCATTCATCTGCTTCATCGCGCCGCGACGTGGGGCGATATGGCGTTCGAACCCATCGCCGTGCAAGTCGACAATACCTGGCAGAACAAGAAACCCGGTCAGGTCAATCCGCCGCCCGGTTGCGTCTTTCTGAATGACCCCACCTGCAACGGAAAGCTCCGCGCGTGACAGCCCTTCATCCGGTAGCAGAACCTCGGCACCGGTCAATGTCAGTTCCAATGTGGTCATTCTGATGGCTCCGCCCCCGGTTCCGAGCAATTCTGCCCGATGCAGATCTCGTCTATTACGTCCATCACACCGTCCAGCCAAGTGATCTGGGGATCGAACCGACCAAATTCGATAAAGTGCAGAGCCTGTGCCATGACCTGCGGGTTGTTCATCATGAAAGTGTGGGTCACCGGCAAGACGAGATGATCGGCCATGCCTTCGACTTTGGTGGATTCGACCGACACCTTGCCATCGTCCGGGCCGTCGATCAGAGATGAAAACACGAGGTTCAGGGACTGATCACCTGCGATGACCCCCAGTTCGAAATCCACAGGCGGCAGGCGGCTGGGAATTCCATCCGGGCCCGTGCCCAGTTGCAGTCCGGCCGGGCCGTTCAGGTATCCGAACACCTCCCACGCGCTGAGTTCATCGACCAGCTGGCTACCCTGATTGGGTGGCCCCAGCATGACGACACGGCCCATGTTTTCAGGGCTGTGGTCCTGCAACCAGTATCGCAACAGGATGCCACCCATGGAATGCGCAACGACATTGACGGTGTCACTGCCGCAGGCTGCAAATGCTTGCGGGATGGTTTGTTCGGCCAGTTCGGGGATACCGATTTCGGTCGAAGGGTAACCGGGGCGCACCACGGAATAGCCATTCGCTTTGAACAGTTGTTCCATCACGCTGAACGACGCCTCGGTCCGGGCAAGACCGTGCAGCAGGACAACGCATTTCGCGTTGGCCACGGCGGGAAATAGACAACAAAGCAGGGCGATCAGAATTCTCATACCCGCCAGATAAAGCCTGTGCACCTGCGTTAAAAGCCCTTCCCGCGTTGACGTCGCAGGACAGCCAGCGCGATACCGCCCAAAACCAGTGCCGCACCAACAAGCAGCCGCACGCCCGCGCTTTCCCCCAACAGCACCACGCCGCCCACAATCGCGATCACCGGCACGCTGAGCTGAATGACTGCCGCCGTCGACGGTGCCAGCCGGGGCAGGACGCGATACCACAAGGCGTATCCCAGACCAGATGTTACGCCACCCGAAAGGACCGCGAGGAGATAGCCCATTCCGGTCATGTGCCACTCTGCCCCTGTGGCCATCAGGGCCAGCGCGGTCACCGGCAGCGCGGCGATGAAATTCGCTGCCGTGCCTTGCAATGCGTCAGGCTCGGACCGCCCGGCCAGTGAATAGGCTGCCCAGCCGATCCCGGCTGCAATCATCAAAACGGTTCCGGTCGGATCGACCCGCACTGTTCCCGTGGGCCACAGGACACAGGCCAGACCACCCAGTGCAATCGCTGCCCCGGCCAACTGTCGTCGGGTGGGTTTGGCCCCGGTAAGGGCGGTGGCGGCGAACATGGTGATCTGCACAACGGCAAACAGGATAAGCGCGCCCAGCCCCGCATCCAACGTCAGATAGGCAATGGAAAACCCGATCATATACAGGGAAAGCGACCCGGCCCCGATGACGCGCCTGCGGTTGCGCAGGGGCAAATGTCCTCTACGCAGCAGGATCAGTGCGGCCAGAACCAACGCCCCCGCCAGAACCCGGATAATGGCAAACCCCGCGGGATCACTGGACCCGCTGTCGATAGCCAGCCGGTTCAGAATGGAGTTCGCCGCAAAGGCGCACATGGTTAGGGCGGTCAGAAGGAACAGTCGCATTTCAACCACATACCGACTTGGCGGCGAGTTGGACACTCACAATTCGGGCACACGCGGCCCAGGCTTCATCTTTTCCAAAATACTCCCGCCGGAGGCATGGCCGCATTGCGGCCATCGGAAATGAAACGGGGCCGCCAAAAGGCGACCCCGTCCGTTAGCACTTTGCTTCCCCTCTCGACAGCCTGACCTTGCAGCCAAACGCCTGTCAGGGGTCGTCAGAATTCGCTTAGGCGAATTCGACGTGCTTACATCATGCCGCCCATGCCGCCCATGTCGGGCATGCCGCCACCAGCAGGCGCATCTTTTTGCGGTTTGTCTGCAACCATCGCTTCGGTGGTGACCAGCAGGCCGGCAACCGATGCCGCATCTTCCAGAGCGGTACGGACAACTTTGGCCGGGTCGATCACGCCGAACGAGAACATGTCGCCATATTCTTCGGTCTGAGCATTGAAGCCAAAGGCCGGATCCGAAGATTCGCGCACTTTGCCTGCAACAACCGCACCGTCAACGCCTGCGTTTTCGGCGATCTGGCGCAGCGGCGCTTCGATGGCCTTGCGCACGATGTTGATGCCTGCGTCCTGATCAGCGTTTGCGCCTTTCAGCGATTCCAGTGCTTTACCGGCCTGAACCAGAGCAACGCCACCGCCTACAACGACGCCTTCCTGAACGGCTGCGCGTGTTGCGTTCAGAGCATCGTCCACACGGTCCTTACGCTCTTTCACTTCAACTTCGGTCATGCCGCCGACGCGGATAACGGCAACACCGCCTGCCAGTTTGGCAACGCGTTCCTGCAGTTTTTCACGGTCGTAATCCGACGAGGTTTCTTCGATCTGGGTGCGGATCTGAGCAACACGTGCTTCGATCTCGGCTTTCTCGCCAGCACCGTCGACGATGGTGGTTTCGTCTTTGCTGATCTCGATCTTCTTGGCGGTGCCCAGCATGTCCATGGTGACATTCTCGAGCTTCATGCCCAGATCTTCGCTGATCACCTGACCGCCGGTCAGGATTGCGATGTCCTGCAGCATGGCTTTGCGGCGATCGCCGAAGCCCGGTGCCTTGACAGCAGCAATTTTCAGGCCGCCGCGCAGTTTGTTGACAACCAGAGTTGCCAGCGCTTCGCCTTCAACGTCTTCTGCAATGATCAGCAGCGGCTTTTGCGACTGGATCACCTGCTCGAGCAGCGGAACCATCGGCTGCAGCGAGGACAGTTTCTTTTCGTGCAGCAGGATCATGCAGTCGTCGAGTTCTGCGATCATCTTGTCTGCGTTGGTGACGAAGTAAGGCGACAGGTAGCCGCGATCGAACTGCATACCCTCAACAACATCGGTCTCGGTTTCCAGACCTTTGTTTTCTTCGACGGTGATGACGCCTTCGTTGCCAACCTTCTGCATCGCGTCTGCGATCTGCTGGCCAATTTCAGCTTCACCATTGGCCGAGATGGTGCCAACCTGAGCAACTTCTGCCGAGTCTTTGACTTCACGCGAAGCAGCACGGATGCCTTCGACGACTTTGGCTGTTGCCAGGTCGATGCCGCGCTTCAGGTCCATCGGGTTCAGGCCCGCTGCAACCTGCTTCAGGCCTTCTTTGACGATGGCCTGCGCCAGAACGGTCGCGGTGGTGGTGCCGTCACCGGCTTCGTCATTGGTGCGGCTGGCGACTTCTTTCACCATCTGCGCACCCATGTTTTCGAACTTGTCTTCCAGTTCGATTTCCTTGGCAACCGAAACACCGTCTTTGGTGATGCGCGGTGCGCCGAAGGATTTGTCCAGAACCACGTTGCGGCCTTTGGGGCCCAGGGTCACTTTGACAGCATCCGCCAGAATGTTGACGCCTTTCAGCATCTTGTTGCGGGCATCGGTGTCGAACTTGACGTCCTTTGCAGCCATGTCGTTTCTCCTTGAGAAAATGTGTTGAGTGGAAGATCAGAGAAAGCGCGGGCTTACTCGATGATCCCCATGATGTCGCTTTCTTTCATCATCAGCAGCTCTTCGCCGTCGACCTGGACCTCGGTGCCCGACCATTTGCCGAACAGGATCTTGTCGCCAGCCTTGACCGCCATTGCGATCAGCTCGCCGCTGTCCTTGCGCGCGCCTTCGCCGGTTGCGACGACTTGGCCTTCGCTGGGCTTTTCTTTTGCGCTGTCAGGAATGATCAGTCCGCCTGCGGTTTTTTCATCGCTTTCGGTACGGCGAACCAGCACACGGTCATGAAGCGGTTTCAATGCCATCTTTGCAGCTCCTTGGGCTCAAAGTTTTGTTTATCCTCCCCTCGCCATTCGACGAGGCGTTAGCACTCGGTGTGTGTGAGTGATAACGACGCATAGCTAGGGAGTCTAAAACGCCGAGTCAACAAGGTGTTTGGGATTTTTTTGAGAACGGCCTAGTCGGCCTGTTCCCAGCTGTAGGCCCAGTGTTTTAAGCCGTCTGTTCCCTCAGAGGTAAGAGCGTAGACACCTTTTTCAACCTTCTCGAACCAGCCATAGTGATTTTCCCGCATCAACCGGGTGGCGACCGGAACACCCACCGATCTGGCGACCTCGGCCCCTTTGGCCGGGCCGTGTTCGGCCAGAAAGGCCGCGCATTTCAGCGCATCCTGGCGGTAGGCCGTCACGATCCCATGACGTGTCGCGCCCCCGGAATTGGGGTCGCCCTCCAGCCGGTCGAATTCGCGCAGCAGCCGCGCCGCCCTGGCCTTGTTCTTGCGCGGCGCATAGGGCCCCGGATCGCATTGCACCTCGACCGTGCCATCGGTACGTACGGTGATCAGACCCAGACCAAGCCTGCGGCACAGCGCCAGATTGTCCCTGAGCGCCCGCCGGGCCGTGCGCCCGGTGGGTTTGCTGACCCCGATATAGACCTGATCCGTGAGTTTCAGGCGGGCAATTGCCTGATGGAACAGGGACAGCGTGAACCTGAGCTTGAGCTCGACAATCACAGGCGGCTCGTCTTCGCGCATCGCGACGATATCGGCAGCGCCCACTTCTCCTTTGACGGTGTATCCCTGACGCTCCAAAAGCGCCTTGATCGGGGGATAGAGGTCCTGCTCGCGGTTCATGGGGCCTATGCTACGCAGATTGTTGAGGAATACCAGACGGGTTGCTTGAACATGGGTCGCAGGCATGGCTATGTCTGGAACACCTTGATGACACAACACCGGATGGGTTCATGCGCCTGCTGACATTTCTTGCTTTTCTACTGGCCCCGATCACGGCTGCGGCTGCGTGCGATGGGCAGGACCTGCGCCCGCAGCTGTCGGATGACGCGCGGGCCGAGTTGCAGCGCGCGGTGGCGGACATCCCCTTTCCGGAAGGCAACCACTGGATTGCGCGCAAGGATGACACGGTTCTGCACATCATTGGCACCCTGCACACGTATGACGAACGCATGGAAAAGGTGGTTGAACGCCTGTCTCCGGACCTGAGCAAGGCTGACGCGTTCTATTTCGAAGTCACCCAGACTGACATGGACGCATTCGAAAAAAACCTGGCCAATAATCTCAACGCTGTAATGATCACATCCGGGCCGACCCTGATCGACCTGATGGGAGATGAAGACTGGGCCGCATTCTCGACCGCGTTGAACCAGCGCGGCATTCCCGGCTGGATGGCGGCCAAAATGCGACCGTGGTTCTTGAGCATGATGCTGAGCATCCCGCCCTGCATGATGGAAGATCCGAACGGGACCTACGGCATGGACGCCCGCCTGAATGATCTGGCCGCAGAAAACGGCATTCCGCAACACTCGCTGGAACGTATCGACGACCTGATCGCCATGTTCGACAGCCACCCGTTGGAACAGCAGGTCGAGTCACTGGTGCGCCTGTCCGGGGCGATGATGGGAAGCAACGATCAACTGGCCACCATGGCCAATGGATATCTGGAAGAAAAGCACGCCGAGATCATACAATTTGCCCGCCTGCAGGGGTTCGAGGAATCCGGGCTGAGCCGGGACGTCTTCGATGAGGAATGGAACGGGTTCGAGCAGCAGATGCTGGTCCAGCGGAATGCCCTGTGGATGGAGCATATTCTGGCCATCACGGATCAGACGGCAGTGATCGCGGTCGGCGCAGGTCATCTGAGTGACGATCACGGTTTGCTGAACCAGCTGTGGCAGGCCGGATACACGCTGACACGCGCCGCTTTCTAAGCCGGTTCAGCGGTTTTCAGACCAAGCGTCGCAGACGGGCTGCTGTGGCGTGACAAGGACGTTTGTCCGCCCTATAAGGCGCGCAAATTTCCATTCCGCAGGACGCTGACATGACAACGCTCGTATTTGGCCACAAATCCCCCGACACCGATTCCACAGGCTCGCCGATCCTGTGGTCGTGGTACCTTAACGAAATCAAAGGTGTGCAGGCCGAGCCCGTGCTGTTGGGCGAACCCAACACCGAAGCGGCATTCATGCTGGACAACTGGGATCTGCCCAAACCGCGCATCCTGGACGATCTGGCCGCGGACACTCCGGTGGTCATCGTCGACACCAACAACCCCGCCGAACTGCCCGCCAATGTCAATGACGCGGACATCCGCGCCATCATCGACCACCACAAGCTGGTCGGTGGTCTGGAAACCAAAGGCCCGATCGACATCACCGTGCGCCCGCTGGCCTGCACGGCCACCATCATGGTCGACCTGATGGGCGACGATGCGGCCAAGATGCCCGATGCCATCAAGGGCGCGGCACTGACCTGCATCCTCTCGGACACGCTGGAATTCCGCTCGCCCACCACCACGCCCCATGACCGCGAGGTTGCTGAGCGGCTGGCAGCCGAGCTGGAGCTGGATATCTCGGCTTACGCGGCAGACATGTTTGCGGCGAAATCGGATGTCTCGTCCTTCTCGGATGCCGAACTGATCCGCATGGACAGCAAGGAATACGAGGTCGATGGCACCAAATTCCGCGTTTCGGTTCTGGAAACCACTGCGCCGGGCGTCATTCTGGACCGCAAGGCAAGCCTGGCGGGTTCGATGGTGGATGTCGCCAAGGAAGACGGTGTCGATCAGGTGCTGCTGTTCGTCGTCGATATCCTGAACGAGGAAGCCACTCTGCTGGTGCCCAACGATCTGGTCAAAACCGTTGCCGAGAAAAGCTTTGGCGCATCCGTCGATGGCGACGCCGTGGTTCTGCCGGGCATCATGAGCCGTAAGAAGCAGATCATTCCGAACCTGAAGGTCTGAAGAAACGCGCGGGGTCTGTCGTTCTGAGTAAAACAGGCCTCGCATTATTAGTCCTGAGTCTGCGCCTTCGGCATTGCGCTTGGGCAGACCTGTACCCGACAGATGAAATACAGGGCGGCCACCGATCGATTGGTGGCCAATCCCTTGCCAATCGGTCATAAGGCTCGTGCAGTTTCAGCTTGAGGCCACATATGACCCAGATCGTTCACGCGCTGTCCGAAATCTCTGCCCGCTACAAAGCGTTGTTTGTCGATCTGTGGGGGTGCGTTCACAACGGGATCACGGCCTATCCCGAAGCTGTCGCAGCCCTTCAAGCCTATCGCGCGGACGGGGGGCTTGTCGTGCTGGTCACGAACTCGCCCAAACCCCGCGCGGGTGTGGCCGAGCAACTGATGCAGTTCAATGTTCCCGCAGATGCCTATGACACCATTGCCACCAGCGGCGATTCCGCGCGGTCGGCGATGTTCCGTGGCGCTGTCGGGCACAAGGTTTACTTCATGGGAGAATGGCAGCGCGATGCAGGCTTTTTCGAGCCACTGAAACTGCTGCACCACCCGATCCATATCGAACGCGTCCCGCTGAGAGAGGCCGAGGGGATCGTCTGCTGTGGTCCCTTTGATCCGATGGCTGACCCGGACGTGAACCGCCCCGATTTCCTCTATGCCAAGCAGATGGGCATGAAGCTGCTATGCGCAAACCCCGATATTGTTGTCGATCGCGGCGAGGTGCGCGAATGGTGTGCCGGCGCTTTGGCCAAGCTCTATACCGAGATGGGCGGCGAGAGCCTGTATTTCGGCAAGCCGCACCCGCCGATCTACGATCTGGCGCGCCGCAGGTTGCAGGAACTGGGCCATGATATCCCGGACAGCGACATTCTGGTGATCGGCGACGGCCCCCATACGGACATTCTGGGGGGCATGGGTGAAGGCATTGATTCCCTGTTCATTTCGGGCGGGCTGGCGGCGGCTGAGACAAAAACGTCGCACCATCCGGATCACGAATCCCTAACGGCTTATATCGAAAGGGAAAAGATCAACCCGACCTACACAATCGGTCGATTGAGATAGCAAGAAAAGACTTGATTTTCTGCAACTGCGAAGTAATAAAGTTGCCAACCTAGGCCGGATAGTGGTTTTTTCTTTCTCGGTCGATTTCGAGTGAGGGCAACATGTTGGACAATCTTCCACGCGGAACGATCTGTATCGAAGACATCGAAATGGGCATGTCCCGCCACCTGCGTAAAGTGGTGACGGACGAAGATATCGAGATGTTCGCGCAGGTCTCGACAGACCGGAACCCGGTGCATCTGGATGATGATTATGCCCGCGATACAATCTTCGAAGGGCGCATCGCACACGGAATGCTGACAGCTGGGCTGATCTCGGCCGTAATTGGTGAACAACTGCCGGGCCATGGCACGGTCTATATGGGGCAGTCACTGAAGTTCCTGGCCCCCGTGCGCCCCGGTGACATGGTTTATGCCGAGGTCAAAGTCATCGACATCGACTTTTCCAAGCGCCGCGTCAAACTGGATTGTCATTGCTCGGTCGAGGGTAAGAAGGTTCTGATCGGCGAAGCCATGGTACTGGCTCCGTCGCGCAAGTTCGACTGATCGGCGAACACATCCATGCAAAAGGCGCCCGACCGGCGCCTTTTTTGTTTGAGCGCTGTTTTTTGCCTGTGACTTTCAGGACAGGCGGGCGCGTTTTCGCCCTTTCAACGCACCGGATTCCAGAATGATCTCTGACACCACGTGTTCGCGCCTGTAGGCCATCACATGAACACCGGACACCCCCGCGATATCGCGAATCTGCTGGATCAGTTCGATACAGATCTTTTTGCCCTCGTCAGCTGGTTTTTCGGCTTTCTCCATCCGCTCGATTACCTGATCGGGGATGTGAATGCCGGGAACATTGCTGCGCATCCAGCGTGCCGCACGCGCTGACGCGATGGGGCCGACGCCCGTGATGATGAACACTTTCTTGTCCAGCCCCGCATCCCTCACCCGCGCCATGAATTTCTCGAACAGCGGAATGTCGTAGATGTAATTGGTCTGAATATACTCGGCCCCGGCCTCAACCTTCTTTGCCAGACGGTCAGGTCGCCAGTCATAAGGCGGGATACAGGGGTTTTCGGCAGCACCAAGGAACAGTTGCGGCGGGCGCGTGATCTTACGACCAGAAAGGAACATTCCCTGATCGCGCATCGTGCGGATCGTCCGCAACAGGGTCAGGGAATCGAAATCGAAAACCGGTTTTGCCCCCGGCTGATCCCCGACGCCGACGCCGTCGCCGGTCAGGCACAGCACGTTACTGACGCCCAACGCCGCAGCCCCCAGAACATCTCCCTGAATGGCAATCCGGTTCCGGTCGCGGCAGGAAATCTGATAGACCGGAGAATAACCCGCGCGCGTCAGCAAGGCACAAATCCCAATCGAGGACATGTGACAGTTCGCGCCCGAAGCATCGGTTGCATTGATCGCGTCAGCCACTTCACCAAGCGGTTGGGCCGCCTGAAAAACATCCTCGGGGTCGGCACTGTCGGGTGGGTTCAATTCGGCGGTGACTGCGAAACGGCCTGAACGGAGTACCTTTTCCAACCGGCTGTGCGACACATATCCTTGGGGAACCGGAACATAGCCAATCGGCTCCACCTCGTTGCGATGGGTATCACTCATTTCTTCAGTTCCCGGTTTATCGCGTTGGGTGGTTCGGCGGCCAGTGGTGCCGCAGAAGGTTCATTCTCGCGCGCTTCGGGGAATGCCTCGGCCAGCGCCAATCGGGCAGCATCCCGGGTCTCGCGCTCGTGCGCTGCAATCTCGCGGCTGACCCGCAACCAGGATGACGAGCCTTTCAACGTGTGCTCCACCGGTGGCAGAACTTCTTTTATCTTGTCGGCTCCGTCCCGCATACGGCTGGCTCCGTTCCAGGCCAGGGCCCAGACGCATTTCATATCCGGCTTCACCTCACAGAACTCGCCGGGACGTACGCCGCCACATGGGCCATTGCGCAATTGCTTTGGGCAGTTCATCGGGCAGGACATTCCGGTGGATGACAACACGCATTGCCCGCACATCTTGCAATCGAACAACAGGGTTTTGACGCCCTTCTCGACCAGTGCAATGGGGCGTTCGACGCGGTTATATCCGATCTTTGCAAATAGCGGGTCCATCGCGACCATGCCGCGTTCGACACATTTATAGATCCACTCGAAAGTGCGGGCATGACGAATCGCGAACAGTCGCATTCGGTACATGGGTCTGCCTCCTGTGCTGGGTTCGTTCGAACCTGGCCGGGCTTTGATCCGGCTCGCTGTAAATCCAGAGAACCGGATTTTCAGTCTAAACCCGGAGTTTTTTTTGAATCAAGCGGTTGGAGACGCCTGGTCTGAAATACTTGGATTGGCCTCGTCCATTTCCCGGCCAAGCGAAATGTTCAAAGCTCATTCGCAGGATCGCATTCTTGGAATTCAAACTGCCGCTTGAACAAATTGACTCGCGCCGCTACGCAATCGTCTATGCACATCATCCGGGATATCCAGTTCGTCCAGCCAGAAGATCGCGGCGCCAGCGTGGCAATCGGGAATTTCGACGGCGTTCATTTGGGGCACCAGTCGGTCATCGAACTGGCCCGTAATGCTGCGCCAGACGCGCCGCTGGGTGTGTTGACCTTCGAGCCGCATCCGCGGGAGTATTTTGCGCCGGACACGCCTCCGTTCCGCCTGATGCGGGGCAATGCGCGGGCGCACCGGCTGGAAAAGCTGGGCGTAGAGAAGCTGTATGAACTGCCGTTCAACGCCGCGCTGGCAGGGCTATCGCCGGAAGAGTTTGCACGCAACGTGATCTGCGACGGGCTGGGCCTGTCGCATGTCGTGGTGGGGGCCGATTTCTGCTTTGGCAAGGGCCGCAGCGGCACGGCGCAGGATCTGGTGCGGTTCGGGCGGGACATGGGGTTCGGCGTGACGATTGCGCCTTTGATGGAACGGTCGGAAAACGTTGTGTCCTCAACCGCCATTCGCACCGCGCTGAGCGACGGCCGACCACGGGACGCAGCCGCGATGCTGGGACACTGGCACCGGATCGAAGGCGAAGTGATCGGGGGCGAACAGCGCGGGCGCGAGTTGGGCTTTCCCACCGCGAATATGTCCATCGAAGGGCTGCACCCGCCAAAGTTCGGTGTCTACGCCGTATTGGTGGACGTGTTGGATGGGCCGCATAAAGGCAGCTATCACGGCGCGGCCTCGATCGGGGTACGTCCGATGTTTAACGGCCAGGTGCCCAATATCGAAACCTTCCTGTTCGACTTTTCGGGCGATCTGTACGGGGCGACGCTGTCGGTGGGTCTGATCGACTTTCTGCGCCCCGAGATGACATTTGACGGGCTGGAGAGTCTGATCACGCAGATGGATGCCGACTGCAAACAGGCCCGCGGTATATTGACCACCCTATGAGTGTTGATCCGATTGAACGCACGGGCCTGCCTGCCCGGTTTTGGGAGCGCAAACCCCTGCGCCAAATGAACCAGCGCGAGTGGGAGGCGTTATGTGATGGCTGCGGCAAATGCTGCCTGAACAAGCTGGAAGATGAAGACACGGGCGAGGTTGCCCTGACCTGCGTCGCGTGCCGCCTGTTGGATGACGAAAGCTGCCGCTGCGTACAATACGACATCCGGCATCAATTCGTGCCCGAATGCATCGTCATGACCCCCGACAATATCGACGAACATGCCTATTGGTTGCCACAAACCTGCGCGTATCGGTTGTTGTGGGAAGGCAAACCGCTTTACGACTGGCACCCGTTGATATCTGGTACAGCGGACAGTGTGCATGCCGCCGGGGTCTCGGTTCAGGGGCGCACAGTGTCCGAGTTTGAGACACCCATGGAAGAGTGGGAAGATTACATAATCGAGGAGCCAAGCTGATGCATTTCGCGTCTGACAATTCCGGGCCGGTTCATCCGCAGGTCATGGCCAGGCTGGCCGAGGTCAATCAGGGCTATCAGATGGCCTATGGTGCGGATACGCTGATGAACGAGGTGCGCGACCGTATCCGCAGCATCTTCGAGGCTCCGGGTGCTGCGGTCTATCTGGTGGCGACGGGGACAGCCGCGAATTCTCTGGCCCTTGCAACATTGTCAAAGCCTTGGGAAACGGTTTTCTGTTCCCCAGTCGCGCATATCCACGAGGACGAATGCAACGCACCGGAGTTTTACAGCGGCGCCAAGCTGACCCTGGTTCCGGGCGGAGACAAGATGACCCCTGAGGCGCTGCGCGGGTCAATTCTGGGTGAAGAAACACGCGGCGTACATGGGCCGCAGCGCGGACCCGTGTCGATCACACAAGTGACCGAGCGCGGATCGGTTTATTCGCTGGCAGAGTTGCAGGCCCTGTGCGGGGTCGCCAAGACGTACGGCCTGCCTGTACATCTGGACGGCGCGCGCTTTACCAACGCGTTGGTTGCGCTGAACTGCTCCCCGGCGGATATGACATGGAAAGCAGGTGTGGATGCTGTCAGTTTTGGTGGCACCAAGAACGGTCTGATGGGTGTCGAGGCGGTGGTGTTCTTTGATGAAAGCAAAGCCTGGGAGTTTGAGCTGCGGCGCAAACGCGGGGCGCATCTGTTTTCCAAGCACCGCTATCTGTCCGCTCAGATGGCCGCCTATCTGGAAGACGACTTGTGGCTGAAGATGGCACGTCAGGCCAATGACAACTGCGCCCGCTTGGCCGAGGGTTTGCGCGCCAAGGGGGCCGCGTTTCTGCACGAACCGCAGGCCAATATGATCTTTGCCTCATTCCCACGCGCGAAGCACAAGCAGCTGCACGAGGCCGGCGCGGTTTATCACCTTTGGGGGGCAGAGCTGGACGGCGAGGATGATAACGAAATCCTTGCGTGCAGGCTGGTTTGCGACTGGTCCATCGGAGCGGCGGAGATCGATCAGTTTCTCAATCTGCTTTAACGCCTATCGGGGCGTTGGCCTGCCAGAACGCCCGCAGCAAAGCGCCGGTTTCATCAGGGTGTGAAATCGGCAGCATGTGCCCTGCGCCGCTGATGCTTTCATGGCGCGCATCAGGCAGACGCCGTTGCAGCCCGGCGCAAATCGCGTGGATCACCGGCGGCGTCTCTGACCCGCTCAGCAGCAGGGTCGGCATCGATGCACGCCGGAGCCGATCCGGGTCAAGCAAACCTGCCTGATCATCGTAGAGCACAGGCTGCACAGCCGGAACCGCATCGATCCCGCGCACCATATTTGCCCGCGTGCGTTCGGGCAAATCAGGCCATTTGGGGCTGATCTTTGTGCTCCACGCCCTGTTGAACAGGCGCGCGGCCAAAACCTTGTCACCAGACGCGAAGG
This sequence comes from Ruegeria sp. O4, assembly GCF_056535125.1. Lineage (NCBI taxonomy): Bacteria > Pseudomonadati > Pseudomonadota > Alphaproteobacteria > Rhodobacterales > Roseobacteraceae > Ruegeria > Ruegeria sp. O4. Next base: position 155,418 of record NZ_JBQERO010000006.1, read on the forward strand.
CCGCATTGACCGGCTCGGAGTCCCGTTCGTGCTGGTCGAACAACAGCGGCGCATCCTGTTTTGCAACTGCAAAGAACACGGGTTCGATCAGGATCAGGCTGCGCACGCGGTCAGGATGTTCGATCGCCAGCCTGAGCGCGATCATCGCCCCAAAGGAATGCCCGATTACATCCATGGGTTCGGTCAATTCAGCCAAGGCGGGTTTGGTCACAGCGTCAAAGAAATCACCCTGCCCGTCCCAATCCGGGCTGCGCCCATGCGACAGCATATCCGGGGCAATAAATGACGCGCAGCCATCCAGCGCACTGGCCAAACCAGACCAGGCACCGGAATGCGCAATCGTGCAATGGAGGGCGAGCAGTTTCCGCTCCCCCTCACCCAAGTGCCTGACGAAAACGGATTGCATCACGGCCCTGACCGTCACCCGTTCATCTTGGCCAGATGCCGATCCAGATCGTCCAGCCTGTCCTGACCCCAGAACCGCTGATCGTCGGGCGTGATATAGAACGGTGCGCCGAATACACCCCGGTCCACGGCTTCCTCTAGGTTGGCGGCATAGGTTTCTGCCCCCACCAGCAAGCCGCTGTCTGCCAGACCGGGATCAAACCCGGCTTGCGTCAGACATTCGCGGATAACATCGTCCTGTGCGATATCCTTTTCCTCGGCCCAGCAGGCGCGAAGGAAGGAATGACTCAGCTTGCCCACATCGCCCGAGCCGTCCTTGATCGCGGCAATAACCGCATAAGATGACGGGGCCATGTTGGTCGGCCAGTGCGCGGGTTTCAGATTGAACTCCATCCCCAGATTCTTGGATTGGCGCAGCAGCTCCTGTGCGCGGTATTCGATACGAGAGATATGCCGGTCTTTCGGAGGGGTTCCCCCGGTGCGCGCGAACAGGGCGATAATGTCCAGCGGTTTATAGTTGATCGTGGCGCCGTGTTTTGCCGCGATTTCTTCCAGCCGCATCCCTGCCAGATAGGAATAGGGCGAGAGTGTCGCAAAAAAGTAGTCAATCTGGGTCATGTGCACTTTCTCCGCTGCGTTACCTTTGCGGGACGGTAAGGCCATGCTAAGCGGTGTCAACATCACGATTCTGTCACATTGCCATTGCTGCCCGGGGACCTCAGCCGATGCCGACACTTCACGAACCCAAGCTTATCGCTGGGAACGCCAACCTTCCGCTTGCCCAAGCCATCGCACGCCGCATGAGCCTGTACCGAGGCGTTGATCAGGGTCTGGTCGATGCGCGTGTCGAACGGTTCAACGACGGTGAGATTTTCGTCGAAGTGTTCGAGAATGTGCGCGGCGAGGATATGTTCATTATCCAGCCGACCTCGAACCCGGCCAATGACAACCTGATGGAACTGTTGATCATCGCAGATGCTCTGCGCCGGTCGTCCGCGCAGCGGATCACCGCCGTGATTCCGTATTTCGGGTACGCCCGTCAGGACCGTCGCACCAAGGCCCGCACGCCCATCAGCGCCAAGCTGGTGGCCAACATGCTGACCGGGGCCGGGATCGAACGGATCCTGACAATGGACCTGCACGCGGCCCAGATTCAGGGTTTTTTCGATATGCCCGTGGACAACCTTTATGCCTCGCCCATCTTTGCGCTGGATGTGAAGCATCAGTTCAAGGGAAATCTGGATGAAATCATGGTGGTTTCACCCGACGTGGGCGGCGTGGCCCGCGCGCGCGAACTGGCCAAGCGGATCAACGCCCCTCTGTCGATCGTGGACAAGCGCCGCGAGAAAGCGGGCGAAGTCGCCGAGATGACCGTGATCGGGGATGTGAAGGACAAGATCTGTCTGATCGTGGACGACATGTGCGACACCGCCGGAACGCTGTGCAAGGCGGCGCAGGTGCTGCTGGATAACGGTGCGAAAGAGGTTCATTCCTACATCACGCATGGCGTCATGAGCGGCCCTGCGGTGGAACGGGTGACAAACTCGGTGATGAAGTCGCTGGTGCTGACCGACACGATCCAGCCGACCAAAGAGATTTTGGGCGCCAAGAACATCCGCATTGTTCCGACCGCGCCTATCTTTACGCAGGCGATCCTGAACATCTGGAACGGAACCAGCGTGTCATCCCTGTTCGAAGACAAGACGCTGACACCGATCTACGAATCCATGTACCAGATGGATTGAGTTTGGACGGGGCGACAGGATGTGTCGTCCCTTTCTTTTTGAACCATCGATTGCGCACAAGCCTGACCCATGTGCGCGATCAGCGACACAAGTGGACCGATCTCCATGACTGGCAACAAACGCATTGTTCTTTCCAGCGACCACGCGGCAATCGAGCTGCGTCAGGCCGTGGCCAACCACATCGCGCAGCAAGGCTGGGACGTGGTCGATATCGGCCCGACGACCTCTGAAAGCACCCATTATCCCAAACACGGCAAGGCCGCGGCACTGACTGTTGCATCGGGTGATTGCGAATTGGGTATTATCCTCTGCGGCACGGGTCAGGGCATCATGATGGCTGCAAACAAGGTACCCGGCATTCGCTGCGGCGTCTGTTCGGATGCGTTTTCTGCGCGGATGATCCGCCAGCACAACAATGCCAACATGCTGTCGATTGGCGCGCGCGTTGTCGGCGAAGGTCAGGCGCTGGATATTGTGGATGCGTTTCTGGGGGCCGAATTCGAAGGCGGCCGCCACGCCACACGGGTCGACATGATCGAAGCGCAGGACGACTGAGCCCCGCGCCTGTCCTGCAAGCCCCGGATCAGGAAATGTTCCAGTCGTCTGGATGCGCCACCTCTCCGAACGCGGTCCAACTGATCCGGATCCGGGCAATCCGCGTGTCGGACCATGTCCGAAACACCGCTTCGAACCCTTCCGAGGTGATATTTTCTGCCTGAACCTCGGCGCGCAGGGCTGATGATGTGTCGACATCCCAAAGGGAAATCCCGATCTGAACCATGGGCGGGCTAAGAAACGTGCCCTTGAATTGGATGGGTTTCCGGCGTTCGCGGGGGCCTTCGCCAGTCCACATGTCCCCGCCTTCGGCAAATTCCGAAAACAGAACACTTTCACCCTGATCGATGCCAATGGGATGGGTCAGAAATTTTTTCATGTTTTCATCATTATACTTGAATTTCCGCAACTTACCCCGGCTTTCTGGCAAAAGCACGACAAAAAAACGGCCCCGCAATTGCGAGGCCATTCCAATTTTCCACTGTTAAGCCAATTACAGGCTCATATGTGTCCCAAGAGCTTCCATATCGGCCAGCAGCTTGGCGGCTTCGTCGACGATCGACATGTCGTCGCCGCCCTTTGCCGCTTCGTGCGAGGCGCGTGCCTCGGCAATCAGCTCGTCCATATGCGAACGGGTGATTTCCGAAACCGGAACCGCCTTTTCGGCCAGAACCGACAGGCTGTCGCCGTTGATCTGGGCAAACCCGCCGGTGACCAGGTATTCGCTGGACCCTTCGGGTGCCTCAACCTTCAGCAGACCGGGGCGCAGCGTTGTGATGGTGGGGGCATGATCGGGCATCGCCGTCATGTCCCCGTCCGCGCCGGGAATCTGGACCGCGGTGACCTCGAGCGAAGCAAGGCTCCGCTCGGGGCTGACGAGGTCGAAATGCATCGTGTTTGCCATCAGGGATACTCCTTAGGCGGCTGCTGCTGCCATTTTTTCGGCTTTGGCGATCACTTCGTCGATGCCGCCAACCATCAGGAAGGCTGCTTCGGGCAGGTGATCGTATTCGCCAGCCACAACGGCCTTGAACGACGAGATGGTGACATCCAGAGGAACCTGAACACCCGGCGAGCCGGTGAAGACCTCGGCCACGTCGAACGGCTGCGACAGGAAGCGTTCGATCTTACGGGCACGGGCCACGGTCAGCTTGTCCTCTTCCGACAGTTCGTCCATGCCGAGGATGGCGATGATGTCCTGCAACGACTTGTAGCGCTGGAGGATCTGCTGAACGTCGGTCGCAACCTTGTAGTGCTCTTCGCCGACGATGGCCGGGTCGAGCAGGCGCGAGGTCGAGTCGAGCGGGTCAACCGCCGGGTAGATACCCTTTTCCGAGATCGCACGGTTGAGAACGGTGGTCGCATCCAAGTGAGCAAACGAGGTTGCCGGCGCAGGGTCGGTCAAGTCGTCCGCAGGCACGTAGATCGCCTGCACCGAAGTGATCGATCCGGCCTTTGTCGAGGTGATGCGTTCCTGCAGGGCACCCATGTCGGTAGCCAGTGTCGGCTGGTAGCCCACGGCGGACGGAATACGACCCAGCAGAGCCGACACCTCGGAACCCGCCTGTGTAAAGCGGAAGATGTTGTCGACGAAGAACAGAACGTCGGTACCGGACTGGTCGCGGAACTGCTCGGCCAGAGTCAGACCGGTCAGAGCAACACGCGCACGCGCACCCGGAGGCTCGTTCATCTGACCGTAAACCAGGGCCACCTGGCTTTCCGACAGGTTGTCCGGCTTGATCACGTTCGATTCGATCATCTCGTGATACAGGTCGTTGCCTTCACGGGTCCGTTCACCAACACCCGCAAACACCGAGAAGCCCGAGTGCACTTTTGCGATGTTGTTGATCAGTTCCATGATCAGAACGGTTTTACCAACGCCGGCGCCGCCGAACAGGCCGATCTTACCGCCTTTGGCGTAAGGGGCCAGCAGGTCAACCACCTTGATGCCGGTGACCAGAACTTCGGACTCGGTCGACTGTTCGGCAAAGGTCGGTGCGGGCTGGTGGATCGCGCGCGCTTCGGTTGCCTCAACCGGGCCTTTTTCGTCGATCGGCTCGCCGACCACGTTCAGGATGCGGCCCAGGGTGGCGTTGCCAACCGGAACCGAGATCGGTGCACCGGTGTCGGTGACCACTTCACCACGGACCAGACCTTCGGTCGCGTCCATCGCGATGGTGCGGACAGTGTTTTCACCCAGGTGCTGAGCAACTTCCAACACCAGGCGCTTGCCGTTGTTGGTGGTTTCCAGCGCGTTCAGAATTTCAGGCAGCTGATCTTCGAAGTGCACGTCGACGACGGCCCCGATGATCTGTGTGACTTTGCCTTTTGCATTCGCCATGTTTCGTCTCCGGTTTGTCTCTACAGCGCCTCGGCGCCGGAAATAATTTCAATCAGCTCGTTGGTGATCACGGCCTGACGCGAGCGGTTGAACTGGATCGTCAGCTTGTCGATCATCTCACCCGCGTTGCGTGTCGCGTTGTCCATTGCGGACATCCGCGCGCCCTGTTCAGACGCTCCGTTTTCGAGCAGAGCCGAGAAGATCGCGGTCGCAACCCCCTTGGGCAGCAGGTCGGCCAGAATGGCCTCTTCGCTGGGCTCGTAGTCGAAAATGGCACCGCTGTCGTCACCTTCCGATTCCTCGAACGAGGCGGGGATGACTTGCTGTGCCGTCGGGATCTGGGTCACAACGTTGACGAACTTCGAGTAGAAGATCGTGGCAACGTCGAACTCGCCCCCGTCGAAGCGGGACAGGATGTCCTTTGCGATGTCCTGCGCGTTGGAATAACCCAGACGCTTGACCTCGCTCAGGTCCACATGCCCAACGAACAGATCGCCAAAATCACGCTTGAGCGCGTCGCGGCCTTTCTTGCCGACGGTCAGAATCTTGACCGTCTTGCCCTTGCCGCGCAGCTCTTCCGCCTTCTGGCGGGCCAGCTTGGCGATGTTCGAGTTGAAGCCGCCACACAGGCCGCGTTCAGCTGTCAACACAACCAGCAGATGGACATCATCACTGCCCGAACCACGGAGCAGCTTGGGGGCGCTGTCGCTGCCCCCGACCGACGCCGCCAGCCCGGCCATCACGGCATTGAACCGCTCGGCATAAGGGCGCGAGGCTTCGGCAGATTCCTGGGCGCGGCGCAGTTTTGCGGCCGCGACCATCTGCATGGCCTTGGTGATCTTGCGGGTCGATTTGACCGACTCGATCCTGTTTTTAAGGTCCTTCAGACTAGGCATCGGAACCTCCTATCAAGCGAAGGTCGCGGCGTATTCGTCGATCGCTGCTTTGAGTTTGTCGGACGCGTCGCCTTTGATCTTCGGATCTTCGTCGGTGATCCACTTCAGCAGGTCAGCGTGCTTGCCGCGCAGATGCGCCAGCAGGCCAGCCTCGTAGCGGCCAACATCCGACACGTCGATCTTATCGAGGTAACCGTTGGTGCCCGCGAAGATGACGCAGACGATTTCCGCGTTGGTCAGCGGCGAGTACTGCGGCTGCTTCATCAGCTCGGTCAGGCGCGCACCGCGGTTCAGCAGCTGCTGGGTTGCGGCGTCGAGGTCGGAACCAAACTGTGCAAAGGCCGCCATTTCGCGATACTGAGCCAGTTCCAGCTTGACCGGACCGGCAACCGATTTCATCGCGTCGGTCTGAGCCGACGAGCCCACACGCGAAACCGACAGACCGGTGTTCACAGCAGGACGGATGCCCTGATAGAACAGTTCGGTTTCCAGGAAGATCTGACCGTCGGTGATCGAGATCACGTTGGTCGGAATAAAGGCCGAAACGTCACCACCCTGGGTTTCGATAACCGGCAGAGCGGTCAGCGAACCTGCGCCGAAGTCTTCGTTCAGCTTCGCCGAACGTTCCAGCAGGCGGGAGTGGAGGTAGAAAACGTCACCCGGATAGGCTTCGCGGCCCGGCGGGCGGCGCAGCAGCAGCGACATCTGACGGTAGGACACGGCCTGTTTCGACAGGTCATCATAGATGATCAGCGCGTGGCGGCCATTGTCACGGAAGTATTCCGCCATCGCGGTTGCGGCATAGGGTGCCAGGAACTGCATCGGTGCCGGGTCGGACGCGGTTGCGGCGACAACGATCGAATACTCAATCGCACCGGATTCTTCCAGTTTCTTCACCAGCTGGGCAACGGTCGAACGTTTCTGACCGATCGCAACGTAAACGCAGTACAGTTTCTTCGACTCGTCGTCGCCTGCTGCTTCGTTATAGACCTTCTGGTTCAGGATGGTGTCCAGAGCCACAGCGGTTTTACCGGTCTGTCGGTCACCAATGATCAGCTCGCGCTGGCCACGGCCAATCGGGATCATCGCGTCAACCGATTTCAGGCCGGTTGCCATCGGTTCGTGCACCGATTTACGCGGGATGATGCCAGGTGCCTTGACGTCTGCAACGCCACGCTTGGTGGCATTGATCGGACCTTTGCCATCCAGCGGGTTGCCCAGACCGTCAACAACACGGCCCAGCAGCTCGTCACCGATCGGAACGTCCACGATCGAGTTGGTGCGCTTGACAGTGTCACCTTCTTTGATGTCACGGTCAGAACCGAAAATAACGACACCGACGTTGTCGCTTTCCAGGTTCAGCGCCATACCCATGATGCCGCCGGGGAATTCGACCATCTCACCGGCTTGAACGTTGTCCAGGCCATATACACGGGCAATCCCGTCACCGACGCTCAGCACGCGACCGATCTCGGCCACTTCGGCTTCCTGACCAAAATTCTTGATCTGGTCCTTCAGGATTGCAGAAATCTCTGCAGCTTGGATTCCCATTTATCCGACCTCTTTCATTGCATTCTGTAGGGAGTTCAGCTTCGAACGGATCGAACTGTCGATCATTTTCGAGCCCACTTTGACGACAAGACCGCCGATGAGGCTTTCATCCACGGTCGCATTGATAGTTACGGTCTTGCCCACACGCTCGGACAGCGTCTTGGACAGTTTTTCCAGTTGTGTCTTGGTCAGCGCCTTGGCCGAGGCGACATCGGCGGTCACTTCGCCACGCTCATCTGCCAGCATGTCACGCAGCACCTGCACCAGTTGCGGCACAACAAACAGGCGGCGTTTCTGCGCCATCAGAGCCAGCGTGTTGCGCAGGATGGCGTTCAGCCCCATCTTGTCAGCAACAGCGGCAATTGCTCCTTCTTGCTCGGCCCGCGAAATCAAAGGCGATGCGATCAGGTCACGCAGGTCGGCACTGTCGCCCAGTGCTGCTGCCAGATCATTGATGCCGGATTCCAGACCCGCAAGGTCATTATTCTCTTTTGCGATCTCGAAGATCGCGGTGGCATAGCGCTCGGCGATGCCTGTGGAAATCGAAGCTGGTTCGGACACGTCCACCCTTCCGATATTTGAGGCCCCGATTTTGGGTAGCGGCCGCTACCTTGGGGCGTGAGGAAACCCCGGCCAGACGGTCGGGGATCAAAATCACCGGGGATGTAGCAGAGGTGAACCAACCAAGCAATACGCTATAGCGGTAACAGATTTATCCACAAAATGTTAATTTTCATACACTTACACCAAGTGCGACCGTTTGGACCCGTCAACCCGGTTGAAAAATGTTACGAATATGCAGGTTTTTGCGATTCCTGTGACTTTTTTCTCGCGAATTTGTCACTTTGGGATGCACGCAGTTGTCATGCAGGCTTTAGCAAACCGTCAAGCGCCTTGATCGGCTTCCTTATGGCATCTTTGGTGACATTGCCCCGAGGCGGATGAATGTTCTTTGTGACCTCAACCATCAACACCCCGCCCGCCATGACAGTTGGAATGCGCTGTCCGGTTTTTTCGATCAGACTGCCCGATTTCAACCAGAACCGCCGGAAGGACGGCGGCATGTAAAGAGCCGAGCAATGCGCCTCGGGCAGGAAGTAATGCGACCTGAGCTGATTTTCCAGCTGAGTGGCGGAATAGGGACGACCAAAGCCAAATGGCGTTTTGTCCGTACGTGACCACAGACCCGCCCGGTTCGGAACAATGAACACGGCCCTGCCACCAGGGCCCAAAACACGCCAGCATTCCTCGAGCAGCTGGTTTGGCCGCTCGGACGTTTCCAGCCCGTGCATCACCACCAGCTTGTCCACGTGACCGGTTTCAATGGGCCACCGGGTCTCTTCCGTCAGGACCGAGACATTGGGCATCCCCGCAGGCCAGGGCATCACACCCTGCGGGCCGGGCATCAGCCCGATGACCCGGCGCGCATCGGCCAGATAAGGGCGCAACAGCGGCACGGCAAAGCCAAAACCGGCAACCGTCTGACCTTTGGCTTCGGGCCAGAGCTCGGTCAGCCGCCCGCGAATAGCTGCCTGTGCCGCGCGCCCAAGGGTGCTGCGGTAGTAGAAGTTCCTCAGATCCTGCACATCAAGATGCATTGCGGACATCCGGTCAATCGGCTTAGCTGGGCGCAGTCTAGCAATGAAAGGGCAAAAGGCCATGCCTCTTGAAATCGTTACAATCCCGTGCCTCAGCGACAATTACGCCTTTCTGGCCCATGACAGCGGCAATGGCCAGACTGCGCTGATCGATGCGCCCGAAGCCGCGCCGATTCTTGCAGCGCTGGAAGATCGGGGATGGACGTTGTCACATGTGCTGCTGACCCATCATCACTGGGATCACGTTGAAGGGCTGGCCGAAATTCTGGCCAAGCACCCCGCAAAGGTCATCGGTGCGGCCGCCGACGCGCACCGCCTGCCCCCGCTGGACCAGCAGGTTGCCGAAGGCGACAGCTTTGAGGTGGGTGGCGAACCGGTCGAGGTGCTGGACGTTTCGGGGCACACAGTTGGTCATATCGCGTTTTATTTTCCGCAGAGCGCAGTTGTCTTTACCGCTGACAGCCTGATGGCCCTCGGGTGTGGGCGTCTGTTCGAAGGCAGCCCAGCGCAGATGTGGGCGTCGCTGAGCAAGCTGGCCGCTTTGCCGGACGACACTCTGGTCTGTTCGGGGCATGAATATACACAATCCAACGCGAAATTCGCCATTACCGTCGATCCCGAGAACGCTGCGCTGAAACAGCGAATTGCCGATATCGACCGCGCCCGCGCCGCTGGCGAAGCCACTGTTCCGTCGGTTTTGGCGCTTGAAAAAGCCACCAACCCGTTCCTGAGGGCCACGGATCCGGCGATTCAGGCCCATCTTGGCATGGAAAACGCCGATCCTGTGGCGGTTTTCGCCGAAATTCGGGGTAGAAAAGACAGGTTCTGATGCTTATTTGCCCCTCTTCACGGCCACGGTCACAACAAATGTGACTGTCAAGTGAAAGAAAACCCTTGAAGCCAGGCCACGATCAACCAAACTCTAATAGTATGAGGACATGGTTGGGATGGGGTTCCGGCCGAAAGCCCGCCCCCTTCTGACCCAAGACAGAGGAGCACCCGCGTGCCTTCATTCTCGAGCACACTGGAACAAGCCATCCACGCGGCCTTGGCGGCTGCGAATGAACGGCGACACGAATTTGCGACGCTGGAGCATTTGCTGCTGGCGCTTCTGGAAGAACCCGATGCGGTGCGCGTCATGAAAGCGTGCAGTGTTGATCTGGACGAGTTGCGCAGCACTCTGGTTGAGTTCATAGACGAAGATCTTTCAAATCTGGTCACGGATATCGACGGGTCCGAAGCCGTACCAACGGCAGCGTTCCAGCGCGTCATTCAACGCGCTGCGATTCATGTGCAAAGCTCGGGCCGGACCGAAGTGACCGGCGCCAATGTGCTGGTCGCGATATTCGCTGAACGCGAAAGCAATGCCGCCTATTTCCTGCAGGAACAGGACATGACCCGGTATGACGCGGTCAATTTCATCGCCCATGGCGTGGCCAAAGACCCCGCGTATGGCGAAAGCCGGTCGGTATCCGGTGCGGATCAGGTGGAAGAAGAAGCTCAGACAGGTTCCGGCGACACGGAACAAAAGGAAAGTGCGCTTGGGAAATACTGCATTGACCTGAACGCGAAATCGCGTGCGGGTGATGTCGATCCGCTGATCGGGCGCGCGGATGAGGTGGAACGCTGTATCCAGGTGCTGTGCCGCCGCCGCAAGAACAACCCGCTGCTGGTGGGCGATCCGGGCGTGGGCAAAACCGCCATCGCCGAAGGTCTGGCGCACAAGATCGTCGCCGGAGAGGCGCCGGATGTCTTGGCAAACACCACCATCTACTCGCTGGACATGGGTGCACTGCTGGCCGGGACCCGTTATCGCGGCGATTTCGAAGAACGCCTGAAAGCGGTTGTAACCGAGCTGGAAGAGCACCCCGACGCGGTGCTTTTCATCGACGAAATTCACACCGTGATCGGTGCCGGTGCAACCTCGGGCGGGGCAATGGATGCCTCGAACCTGCTGAAGCCTGCGTTGCAGGGCGGCAAGCTGCGCACCATGGGCTCGACCACCTACAAAGAGTTTCGCCAGCATTTCGAGAAGGACCGCGCCCTGTCGCGCCGGTTCCAGAAGATCGATGTGAACGAGCCTTCGGTTGAAGACAGCGTCAAGATCCTGCGCGGTCTGAAGCCTTATTTCGAAAAACATCACGACATCAAGTACACCGCTGATGCGATCAGAACCGCGGTCGAGCTGTCGGCACGTTACATCAACGACCGCAAGCTGCCCGACAAGGCCATCGACGTGATTGACGAGGCTGGCGCGGCGCAGCATCTGGTGGCGGAAAGCAAACGGCGCAAGACCATTGGTGTCAAAGAGATTGAGGCCGTGGTTGCCAAGATCGCCCGCATCCCGCCCAAGAACGTCACCAAGGACGATGCCGAGGTGCTGAAAGACCTCGAAGCCTCGCTGAAACGGGTGGTGTTTGGGCAGAATCTGGCGATCGAGGCACTGGCCAGCGCAATCAAACTGGCCCGTGCCGGCCTGCGGGAACCCGAAAAACCCATCGGCAACTATCTGTTTGCCGGCCCGACCGGCGTGGGCAAGACCGAGGTGGCGAAACAGCTGGCGGATACGCTGGGCGTTGAACTGCTGCGTTTCGACATGTCGGAATACATGGAGAAACACGCAGTCAGCCGTCTGATCGGCGCACCTCCGGGCTATGTCGGGTTCGATCAGGGGGGCTTGCTGACCGACGGTGTCGACCAGCATCCACATTGTGTGTTGCTGCTGGACGAGATTGAAAAGGCGCACCCGGACGTGTTCAACATCCTGTTGCAGGTGATGGACCATGGGGAACTGACCGACCACAACGGCCGTACGGTGAACTTCCGCAACGTGGTGCTGATCATGACCTCGAACGCGGGGGCGCAAGAGCAGGCCAAGGCCGCGATCGGGTTCGGTCGTGACCGTCGCGAGGGCGAAGACACCGCCGCGATTGAACGCATGTTCACGCCGGAATTCCGCAACCGTCTGGATGCCGTGATCTCGTTCGCGCCGCTGCCGAAAGAGGTCATTTTGCAGGTGGTCGAGAAATTCGTCCTGCAACTGGAAGCGCAGTTGCTGGATCGTGGTGTGACCATTGATCTGACACCCAAAGCCGCCGAATGGCTGGCGGATAAAGGGTATGACGACAAGATGGGTGCGCGCCCGCTGGGTCGCGTCATTCAGGAATACATCAAGAAACCGCTGGCCGAAGAATTGTTGTTTGGCAAGCTGGCAAAAGGCGGTGTGGTCCGTGTCTCGGTCAAGAAAGGTGATCTGGATCTTGAGATCCTTGGCCCGGATCAACCGCGCATTTCGGGTGACAAGCCTCCGCTTCTGACGGCGGACTGATCGCCCGCCGCATTTAACAGAAAACCCGCCTACCAAGGCGGGTTTTTTTGGTTTCGCCCAGCGCTGGCAAGGCCCACCCGCCTACCCGGCGTCGCGTTGGCATCTCGGTTAGGCCGCGTGTGAAACGTCTGGCGGACATGCACCGCCTTGATTTTCCAACGGTTCGGGTCACTGTGGCCGGGATCGCCACTAACCGGTTGCGGATCGGCTGTTTGTTTTCGTGGCTGCTAAGGGCCAGTGACCTTACCTTTCGGTCAGCTTCAACTCGATCCGGCGGTTTTGCGCGTGTGCCTCGGGCGTGTCAGCGGGGTTTACGGGCTGGAATTCACCAAACCCGTTGGCTGCAAGACGGTTGGGCGGAATGCCCAGCGCGTCAACCATATAGCGCACAACCGACAGCGCGCGACCCTGGCTGAGCTCCCAGTTGTCGCGATACCGGCCCGACCCGGCCAGAGGAACGTTGTCGGTATGGCCGTCGACCCGGATCACCCAGTTCAGACCCGGCGGGATTTCAGCGGCAACACTACGAAGGATTCTGGCCACCTTGGCGACCTCCTGCTGCCCTTCTGCGGACAGCACGGCGGACCCGGTCGGAAACAGAACCTCGGACGAGAACACGAACCGGTCGCCTTCGATGCGCACCCCTTCCTGACCACCAAGAACGTCCCGCAGGCGACCGAAGAATTCCGAGCGATAGCGTTGCAGGTCCTCGGCCTGTGCCGCCAGTTCCTGGTTCTGCCCGGCCAGAGCCTTGGCCTCGGCCTCAAGACGCAGGCGCTCCGCTTCTTCCAGCAGACGGCGCCTGCGTTCTTCGGATGCGGCACGGGCCAGTGCGGCATTCAGGTCCTGCCCTAAGGTCTGAATCTGCACCTCGGCGGCGGCGTTGCGTTCTTCGAAATCATCAAGCAAAGCCTGCAAAGAGCCCAATTGCCCGCGCAGGGCGGCGATCTGCTGGTTCAGCAGGGCGGCCTCTCGCTGCGCCTCGGCAGAGATTTCTTTTTCATCCGAAAGCGTCGCATTGGCGAGGTCCAATAAGGCCTGCCGCTGCTCGGCCAGAGAGCGTTGCGCATCGGCATCCGCCTGCGCTTGCGTCTGCGCCTGCAAAGCGGCTTCAAGCTGGGCCCGCAGTTCATCGGGGTTCACGTCACCAAACTGACGCTCCAACTCGGCACGCGCCGCTTGTGCTGCCGCCAGCAGGGTGAGTGTGTCTTCAGCCTCTTTGCGTTGCGCTTCCAGTGCGAGTGTCATGGCCGTCAGTTCGGCATCGGCATCCTGAAGGCGGTTACGCAATGCTTCGGCGGCGGCGGCTTCGGCCAGACGGGCGGCCTCTTCATCGCTGAGCTGCTGTTCAAGGGTGGTGATCTGGGCGTCCCGGTCGGCGCTGCCTTGCTCCAGATCCGCCACCAGTGCTTTCAGTGCTTCCCGACGGGCAGCGGCCAAACGGGCGGCTTCGGTCTGTGCGTCGATTTCCTCGCGGCTTTGGGCAAGCGCCAGGTTCAACGCCTCCTGCTCGGTCAGCAGTTTCGCGCGCTGCGATTCAAGCGCTGCAATATCACCCAGTGCCCGTTCCTGTTCGGCCAGCAGGGCGGCAACTTGCGCTTCGAAATTGGTGATCCGGGTCTGTGCCTGATCCAACGCGGCAGCCTGACGGTCGCGCTCGGTGGTCAGTGATGCGATCAGTGACTGGGCTTGCGCCAGATCGTCTTCGGCCTGCGACAGGGTGGTATTCAACGCCCCAAGCCGCGCCTGCAACCGACTGTTTTCGCGTTCTTCCAGCCCCAGCGCCCCCGCCAGCGCCGCGATTTCGTCGGCCAATGTGGTCAGTTCGTCTTCCTGACCTGAGATGGTTTCGCGCAGCACAAACTGGATCACCATGAAGATGGTCAGCACAAAGGTCAGCACCATCAACAGCCCCGTCATCGCGTCGACGAAACCGGGCCATACCGAGCCCTGGAACCGTTGACCGGTGCGGCGGGACAGCGCCATGGGCTATTCTCCTTCCGGCGAGGTGCGTACCGCACCGCGCGGCAGGGTCAGCGCCTTGACCAGCAGTTCAATATCCTTGCGGAACTCGTTCATGCTTTCCTGACGGCCCGCCGATATCTCTTCGAGGATACGCAGCAGCTGCACATCCATCGAGCGCAGGCGCATCCGGCTTTCGGCGTCGATACCTTCACCCGCACCGTGATCGCGCATGTGATCCAGCAGGGCTTCCTGACCCAGCGCCACGCGTTCCAACGCCGCTGTGACACTTTCGGTATTGGCCTGACGGTTGTTCATCTCACCGATCACATCGACCAGCAAACCCAGCTTGGCGGAAACCTCGGCCCGGTCGCTTTCCTGCGCTGAAAACAGATCCTGCAATGCGTCCATCTGTTCGGACATGGCGTCCAGCACCGGCGTGAGCACGGCAATTTCGGCACCGCCTTCTTCTCCACCCGCGAAACCTACACGGGTGATCGAAGACAGCCATTCTTCGAGCTCGCGATAGAAACGGTTCTGGCCATGCCCTGCGAAAACTTCGAGCAGACCGACGATCAGCGACCCCGCAAGACCCAGCAGAGACGATCCGAACGCAACGCCCATCCCCTGCAACTGCGCTTCGAGCCCGGTCATCAGGCGGTTGAAAACGGCCAGCCCTTCTTCGCCCTCCTGCGGATTAAGGCTGCGGATCGTATCGACGATGGCAGGTACGGTTGTTGCCAGACCGAAGAACGTACCCAAAAGACCCAGATAGATCAGCACATTGGTGATATAGCGGGTGATCTCCCGCTCTTCCTCGACCCGTTCGGCCACGGAATCCAGAATGGAGCGGGTCGAGGTCGAACTGATCTGCGACCGCGCGCCCCGTTCGCGCAGCAACGAGGCCAAAGGTGCAAGCAATTGCGGCGTGCGGGCGTCTTCGCGCACTACACCGCCAACAAAGGCCTCGATCCAGCGCACGGACCCTATCAGTTGTGTCACCTGATAGAAACAGGCAAGAACGCCGATCAGAAACACCATCAGGATGAAGCCGTTCAGATACGGGTTGGCGAAGAACACCGGCAACACATAGGGCAGCGCCAGAAACACACCCAGCCCGGACAGGCCGATCGCCATCAACATCAACAGAATCTGCCGTGTTGGATGCGAGAAATGGGGTCTCGCGCCCTGATGTGCCTGCGCCATGCGCGTGGTTCCCGGTATTTGCCTGCTCTGCGTCGAAACTAGCGAAATTCCATTGGTGACGCCAAGAGTTTATGCGGTAATACTACGCACCCGTTGCGCCAACCACTCAAGATCGGCGTCGCGCAGGCCGATCTCGGCCAGATGTTCGGCGGTATTGTACAGGTATTCGTCATTCGGGCCGCGCCCGCCAACCGCATGGGCGATGATCCGGGCCTGATCCTCCAACGGCATCCCGCCGCAATACTGCACATGGTCGGCATCGATCACATAGGTCACGGCGTTGACAATGTCGCCATTTTCCAGATGCACATCCAGCATACGTTCGACATAGGCCGACGAGATCAGCTCGCGCTCGCGCAGTTCGTGCAGGGTGCGGTCTTCGTGACCGGTTTCAACCGCAAGGGCCAGACCGGTGCAGGTCGCGTTTGCCTGTTCGTCCAACGCCAGCACCAGCCCCGGTTCTTCCTCGGTTCCCCGGTGGTGGATCGAGCTCATGCAGAAGGACCGGGCATAGCCATGCAGTGTCGCGCGTTCGCTGCGCGCGACCGGAAAGCCCGGATTCCACAGCAGCGATCCATAACCGAAAACCCACATCGTCATTGCACTGGTCCTTGCCCGTTTGGGCCTATAAACATCAATTCCGAGGCAGGAAAAAGGGCCAAAGCTCATGCGCCGTGTCATACGAGTGATCATTTTTATCGGCATCCTTTGGAGCGCCTATTGGTTTGTCGCCGGATATGGTCTGCGCGCGGCAATCACTGGCTGGTTTGATCAACAACAGGCGCGCGGCTGGCTGGCTGATTTCTCGGACGTGGCAACGGCAGGGTATCCGACCCATCACGTGACCCGACTGAACAACCCTGCCCTTGCAGATCCGGTGAATGGCACAGCCTGGCGCGCGGACTGGATCGAATTCGAAAGCCCCGCGATCTGGCCCGGCCGGCAGGTGCTGCGGTTCGCCGAGACGCCGCAACGACTGTCTTACTACGATCAAACCTCAACGATTGTCGCCGATGAATTGATTGCGGAACTACAGTTGCAACCCGGCGTTTCGCTTGTGTTTGAAAAACTGGCGCTGACGGCAGGGGCGTGGTCGGTGACCGAGAACACCACTGCACTGGCCGCCGGGGACACCCTGAGCCTGATCATGGCGCAAACATCCCTGCCCGAAGCCTATGCCATTACCGCCCGCGCGGATGGGTTCACACCCGGCGACCGGTTGCGGGCCCTTATGAATTCGGCGGCTTCGCTGCCGCAGTCCTTCGAAACGCTGGAACTGGACATGGTCACCACGTTCAGCAAAGTCTGGGACAGGTCGGCGCTGGAACACAGCAGGCCGCAGCCCGTGGCCATCGACCTGCGACTGGCCGAGATCAAATGGGGTGGATTGCGTCTGTTTGCTGCCGGTAAACTGGATGTAGACGCGCAGGGTGTTCCCAGTGGTGAGATCGCTGTCAAGGCCGAGAACTGGCGTGATATGATCGACATGGCAAACGCGGCAGGTGCCCTGCCTGATCAGGCGGTTGATCCTGTCACCCGCGCACTGAATTTTCTGGCAGGGCTGGGCGGCAACCCCAACGCGCTGGACCTTCAGCTGAACTTCCGGGATGGTTTTGTCGCCCTGGGGCCGGTGCCGCTGGGCCCCGCCCCGCGGCTGATCCTGCGTTAACGGCAATACGCTCCGCTGCGGTAGCGTGCCGTATCCAGATGGAAATGATCGCGATGGTAGCTATCCGAGTTCGGCCCCAAAACGGTGCCGAACGGGCCACAGGCGCCGCGCCAGATTTTCTGCAGCTGCTTCTGTGACGGGTTCTTGCGCCATCCTTCCAAGACAGTCACCACCTCACCATCGGCCATTTTGAAGGCCGAAATATCGATCGCGCGCCCTTTGCCGTGCTCGGAAATCCGCGCGCCTTTACGATTGTTTCGAGTTCGGCAGGCATAATGAGCCGCCACCTGCAACTCGACCACCGGGCCGCGACGTTTGAAGGTGGGTTTGACTGTCTTATCGACCCATTTGTTCAGCGCAACGGCGGTGCCGCAATCCATTGTCGACGGGCGGCTGAGTGCCACACCGGAAACAGAGGTGATCTGCACTGCATCTTTTACGCCACAGGCTGAACTCTCGCTGCCGACCCTTCCGACGGGCTTGCCCTGAATTGCGATATCTCCGCAAACGGACCCTTTGCGCAGCTTGCGTTTTTTGAAAAGCACCTGCTGTTCAAGCAATTCAGGTCTCATGTTAGGTATCAGCGAGGTGTCGGGCCCCAGCAGCGGCAAATCCGAAGGTCGCGCCAGTGCAGCAGTGACCTGCGGTGAAACCGGACGTGAGATGGGGCGCAGATCGGTTATGACCGCGACGGACACCGGGGCAACGGCGGACACAACCTGCACGTTTTGCTGGTCCAGAATCGGACGTGCAGGTGGGACCAGAGATCGTTCCAGAGGGGCTGCCTGTGTGGCCACGGCGCACAACGCCATGATCCCGATCAGAAATTGCCCCCGGTATGACCTCATGAACCTGCCTTTCCCCGCCCGAAATCCGGAGCATCCGTGTCCTGCCCCGCGTCGATGATGCCGCGACGAATAGCACGGGTATGGGTAAAGTAGTCAAACAAATGTTCCCCGTCCCCGGTGCGGATGGCACGTTGCAGCGCAAACAGCTCTTCCGTGAAACGGCCCAGGATTTCCAGCGTCGCATCTTTGTTGGACAGGAACACATCACGCCACATGGTCGGGTCCGATGCCGCGATGCGGGTGAAATCCCGAAAACCCGCAGCCGAGTATTTGATCACTTCGCTATCGGTCACCCGGCGCAGATCGTCGGCCACACCAACCATCGTGTAGGCGATCAGGTGCGGCGCATGGGACGTGACGGCCAGAACCAGATCGTGATGATCCGCGTCCATCTCATCCACATGGGAGCCCATACCTTCCCACAACGCCCGAAGGCGGGCGATTGCATCCGGGTCGGTCCCTTCGACAGGCACCAGCAGGCACCAGCGATTGTCGAACAATTTGGCAAAACCCGATTCCGGACCGGAATGCTCTGTCCCAGCCAAAGGATGCGCGGGAATGAAATGCACACCTTCGGGGACATGCGGCTGAACTGCCTGAATGACATGCTGCTTGACCGACCCCACATCCGACAGGGTCGCGCCGGGCTTGAGCACGGGTGCGATGTCTTCTGCGACGGCTCCCATTGCCCCCACGGGCACGCAAAGAACGACAAGATCAGCACCTTCGACCGCTTCGCGCGCCGTGTCACAGACGCGGTCGCACAGCCCGATTCTGCGCGCCGTGTCACGTGTCGCCTCGGACCGGGCATAGCCGGTCACTTCTCCAGCCAGGCCCCCACGCTTGATCGCCCAGAACATGGAGGAGGCAATCAGGCCAAGCCCGATCAGCGCAACCCGGTCGTAAATCTGGCTCATGCTGCACCCTCTTTGAATGCTGTAATCGCCGCAACGACGCGGCGGCAGGCTTCCTCATCGCCCACGGTGATCCGCAGGGCATTCGGCAGGTTGTAGCCTGCAACCCGGCGGACAATCAAACCCTGCGTCTTCAGATAGTCGTCACAAGCCTCGGCCTCGGTCCTGTCGGCAAAACGCGCGAGGATGAAGTTGGTGCAGGACGGGTCCGAGGGTACGCCGACCTTGTCCAGCTCCTTGGCCAGCCACACCCGAAGGCGCGCATTTTCGGATTGGCAGAACGTCAGGAATTCGACGTCGCTGATCGCGGCTTCGGCTGCGGCCAGTGCTGTTAAAGACAGGTTGAAGGGCTGACGCACCCGGTTCAGTACATCGATAATCGATTGGTGCGCATACCCCCAGCCGACCCGCATCCCGCCCAGCCCGTACACTTTCGAGAATGTGCGGGTCATGATCACGTTCTCATACGCATCCACCAAAGACGCGCCACCATCGAAATCGTCGACGAATTCGGCATAGGCGCCGTCCAAGACCATCAGGCAGGTATCAGGCAGACCCTGCGCCAGACGGTCCAGTTCGTCGTTCGAGATCATGGTCGAGGTCGGGTTACCGGGGTTGGTGACAAACACGATCCGCGTCTGGCTGGTTACGGCGGCCAGAATGGCATCCACATCAACTTTGCGGTCGCGCTCGGCCACCATGACCGGCGTGGCACCTGCCATGCGGGCGATGATCGGGTACATGGAGAACCCGTGCTCGGTATAGACCACCTCATCCCCCGGCCCCGCATAGGCCTGAGCGATGAATTGCAGCACCTCGTCGCTGCCGACACCGCAGATGATCTGCGCAGGGTCCAGCCCGTGACGTGCGCCGATAGCCGCGCGCAAACTGGCGTGGTCGGTGTTGGGGTACCGATGCAAGTTTGCCGCGCTGTCGCGCACCGCCTCAATTGCTTTGGGGCTGGGGCCGAACGGGTTCTCGTTCGAGCTCAGCTTGATCACATGCTCAACACCCGCCACATGCGACTGGCCGCCCTGATAAAGCGCGATGTCCATAATGCCGGGTTGCGGGGTGATCTTGGTCATGAGAGGCTCCGTTGATTGGGCCCCTCATACCTGTCTCAACGGATTGAGAAAAGCGGCAATTCCATCATGCGGCCTTGAAGCGCGCAGTCGCCGGGTCGGCGTTGTAATACGGCACGAATTCCTCGGTACGGCGGGACAGGTCATTGACACTGTCGATGATGAATTGAACTGTTTCCTCGCTCATCAGGTACGAGAAATTCAGGCGTACCCAGCCGGGTTTCTTCATCTCTTCGCCCGCAGACAAGGCCGCGTGCAGCGCCTCGGACGCGGCGCGGTCAATCCCCAGCAGGCGGTGGGCATAAGGCCCGGCGCAGGCACAGCCGCCACGTGCCTGAATGCCGTAGACGTCGCTGAGCATCCGGGTAAACAGCTGCTGATGCACAGGCTGTCCCGCGTTGTCGCGCACAAGGAAAGAGAAGATCGGCAGGCGATGCGGGTTATCGACCCCAAGCAATGTCAGGTGCGGGTTATCCTTCCACCCGTCCAGCGCCATCTGGTTGTACTGCGCCTCGCGTCTTGCGATTTCTTCCGTGCCGACGACATCCTTGACGATAAAGGCCAGCGCCGCTCGGATATCACCGATCACGTTGGGCGTTCCCGCCTCTTCCCGCGCAGCCAGGTCCGCACTGTAGTCATGCCGCCACGGTGACACGAAACTGACAGTGCCGCCACCCGGCCAGCTGGGGCAGCTCCTTTTGGCCGCAGCCCGGTTTACGATCAGAACACCCGACGCGCCCGGGCCACCCGGGAACTTGTGCGGGGAAACGACAATCGCATCCTTGCGCGCGTCCACCGGCCCCATATCCATCGGCAGGTAAGGCCCGCCCCCGGCGTAATCCCAAATCGCCACTGCGCCATGCGCCTTGAGCAACCGCGTCACCGGATTAGGGTCCGTGACAATTCCGGTTACATTGGACGCCGCCGAAAAGGAACCGATCAGAAGATCGGCGCCTGCATGGGTCAACAGCGCGGTTTCCAGCGCCCCGAGGTCAACCCCGCCGCCTTCGGCCTCGGGGATTTCAACCACAAGTGCCTTGCTTTCCCGCCACGGCAGGATGTTCGAGTGGTGCTCGTACGGACCAATCAAGACAACCGGTTGGTCGGCCTCTGCCACCCCGAGCAGGCTGACCAACCGGTTGAGCCCCGCAGTGGCGCCAGACCCGGTGAAGATCACCGCGTCCTCTTCCTGGGCACCAACAATGCGGGCTATTTCCGCCCGCGCCTCGCGGCGCAGATGTGTCATGTAAGATCCGCAGTAAGAGGCCTCGGTGTGGCTGTTCGCGTAAAACGGCAACACATGTTGCGCCACAAAGTCTTCGACCTGCCGCAAGGCGCGACCCGAAGCGACGTAATCCGCATAGACAAGCGGCACGTCCCCATGCAGACCCGGGATCAGAACATTTTCTCCGATCAGCCCATCGCGCAGGTTTGAATTGTGAGCGGTGGAACAGAGTTCCGCACGAAACTTGGACAGGGACATTGCATTGGCTCCTAACTGTCCGACTAATGTGATTTATTGTCAGCGCGAAAACTTCACCTATTATTGCATAGATTTTAAAATCTTTGTGTCATATGATCAGTAATGGCATCAAAATTGGATCAAATTGACACACGCATTCTGAAAGAACTGCAGAAGGACGCCACCCTGTCGCAACGGGAGTTAGCGGATCGTGCGGGGCTTTCGCAGAACGCCTGCTGGCGGCGTCTGAAGGCTTTGAACGAAGATGGCGTCCTGATCGGCTCAACCGCCCGCATCGCACGCGAGAAATTGGGGCTGAGCCTTGTGGTCTTTGTCATGCTGCGCACGCGGCATCATTCGGCCGAGTGGCTACAGGCCTTTCGCAGCCACGTTCTGACGATCCCCGAGGTCGTGGATTTTCATCGTATCGGCGGTGACTACGATTATCAGCTGAAAGTCGTCACACAGGATATGGCGTCTTACGACAAGGTGTATCAACGGCTGATCGAAAAGGTCGAGCTGGACAGCGTCACGTCGTATTTCGCGATGGAAGCAATCGCCGAAGGTCGGCCCTTGCCGATATAATCACGCCGTAAACAGCGGGCGTTTTTGTTTGAAAAAGGGCACCGCGATATCGCGGAACGCGACCAGTTTTGCCGAAGGCCAAACATCCGGGTGCGCCACGATCCAGATATCTGCGTAGGGTTGCGGTGAAAGGACCGGAACCTGCACTAAGCCCCGAAGTGAGCGGCCCAGAAACACCGGCATACGCACAACGCCCAACCCTGATTGTGCGGCACCCGCCATCGCGACCATGTCATCAAAGCGCATATGTATCCGCGAGTTCGGATAGATTTTGTCGACGCCGTCCGGCAGGTTCGGCTGCTTTTCATAAAGCAACCAATCCACGGGCGCGTTCGGATCTTGCTGCATTCGCGCGGCCCATTCCGACGTGGCAAAACAAGCGCTGTGCTGTTGCGTCAGGCGCAGACCTTTCAACGTATCGCCGGGGTTGCGGCTGATCCGGATCGCAATGTCGGCTTCGCGCCGATTAAGGTCCAGAATCTCGTTTGCCGCGCGCACCTGCAAAGACACAGCAGGGTGCCTTTGAGCAAACTCGCCCAGCGCCGGGGCCAGCACATGGGCAATTAACAGTTGCGGCGCGGTTAAGGTCAGTTGCCCTTCCAGCCGGGCATCCCGCCCTGACAAACCTCGCAGCATTGCGTGTTCTGCGCTTTCCATCCGGGCAGCATACGCAGCGACTAGGTGCGCTGCTTCTGTCGGTCGATACCCGTCGGTCAGCCTTTCGAACAGCACTTCGCCTGTCGCCGCTTCGGCGCGGGCTATACGGCGCGCGACAGTTGTGTAGTTGACGCCAAGCTCTTGTGCCGCGGCGGACAGGGTGCGCCTGCGGACCACGGCGAGTACGGCCCGGTAATCATCCCAATGAATATCCATACATGCAAATTCGCACATCACTGATGCTAATACACGCGTTTTCGCAAAGCAGGTCACACCCTAGCTTTTGCCCACACATCAAGGAGCAAAGCCATGATCTATGCCTACGCAAAACTTACCGTAAAGAATCCCGACGCGCTGGCCGCTTATCGCGAACAGGCCGGGCCTGCACTGGCCCGCCATGGCGGAAAAGTCGAACACGCCACCAAAGAAACAACCGCGCTGGACGGCACGCCGGACTTGCCTGACGTTGCAGCCCTACTTTCCTTTCCCAACCGGGACGCGGCGCTGGGATGGATCAACGACCCGGAACTAAAAGACATTCACGAGCTGCGTCGCAGCGCAGGCGCGTCAGATATCGTTCTGCTGGGCTGAAAATGAAAAGAGCCGCACCCAAAGGTGCGGCTCTGAATTCCAGGTCGGAATGCGAAGATCAGTTCTTCGCGTAGAATTCGACGACCAGGTTCGGTTCCATCATGACCGGGTACGGCACATCGCTCAGGCCCGGTGCGCGAACGAACGTTGCGGTCATTTTCGAGTGGTCAGCATCGATGTAGTCAGGAACATCACGCTCGGCCAGGGCAACAGCTTCCAGAACAACAGCCAGTTGCTTGGACTTGTCACGCACTTCGATGACGTCGCCTTCTTTGACGCGGTAGCTGGGGATGTTCACCCGCTTGCCGTTCACTTTGACGTGGCCGTGGTTCACGAACTGACGCGCAGCGAAGACGGTCGGTACGAACTTGGCACGATAGACGACGGCGTCCAGACGGCGCTCCAGCAGGCCGATCAGGTTTTCACCGGTGTCGCCTTTGACACGCTCGGCTTCGGCATAGATGCGGCGGAACTGCTTTTCGGTCAGGTCGCCGTAGTAGCCTTTCAGCTTCTGCTTGGCACGCAGCTGCAGACCGAAGTCCGACAGTTTGCCTTTGCGGCGCTGGCCGTGCTGGCCGGGGCCGTATTCACGACGGTTGACCGGGGATTTCGGACGACCCCATATGTTTTCGCCCATCCGGCGGTCGATTTTGTACTTGGCAGACGTGCGTTTGGTCACGGCTGATCTCCTTCTTTAGGTCGATGCCCAAACGGGCAACTATGAAGGGCGTTGTCCTCTTGAGGTTTCCCTCATGACAGGCTTCCCCTTGCGGGGGCCACCAACACCAATGAAGCCGCGCTTATATCCGCAAAGCCGGCAGAGTCAACACGGCATTCAACGCAGTTTCGAATATCTGCAAAGATATGTTCGCCGCAGGCAGCACAGGCCCCTGCGCGCATAGCGACGGTTGCCGTCACACCGCTTTCATCAAGAAAAATGCAGGTCGCCTTCAGGCCGGAAATGCAACGACGTTCCCACCGCCTTCAGCACCCGCCTTGTGCACCATCACAACCTCGGTCACGTCGACGATCCAGAATTCTTCATCCCGTGGCGGGCAAGCGCCATCGAAAACGATGGTCGGCGCTGCATCATTGGTGTCGGCAACAAGGTTGGCTGAAAACCGCTGCGACCCATTGGTAAGCGTCAAAGCTCCGGTCACGTAGCCGGAGATTTCCCGGACAATCGGAAAGCGGTTCTGCAAACGGGTTGCAGCTCCCCGCGCATATCCAATCTGTTCGACGCTGCTCTCGGCTTCTGCGCTCAGCACTATTGCCTGTCCGCGCCATGACCAAGCCGCACCAACTGCCAGACACGCCAGAGGCGCGTCCTCGAGTCCGTCAATTTCAGTTTGATCCCATGAAATGGCTACCTGACCGTTAACTCCGGCTCTCATCTGCCCACTCGCACTATTTAACATCCCGATATTCAATCATTGCTTATCAGCACAAAATCCGGCGGAAAAGAGACGGGAATGCAGCATTCACAAGAATGTTGCAGAAGTGAATCAAAAATACGTGTTTGCCTTGATCCAAGCTGATTATCTGAGCATCAGCTTGCTGCGGCTCCCCAGGGAATGGTTTCTGGCCAGAGATCAAGATGGAAAAACCCACTCGTGAGAGTGGTGGTCACACTTCCTTAGTCAGACATGCGATCCGACGGAGCGTTTTGGTGATGGGCGCTAAGCTGCTGCTGGACCGTCCATGGACCTTGACGCCGAGTGTAACAGCATTGGCGGCAACAAGCGTTCTTTTGACCTTGTGCACTGGTGTGGCCCTGCCGATCTATTTCAAACTGGTGCAAACGCTAGGGTCCATGGACGTCGCAAGCCAGGTGTATCTGCGCGCCGGTGTCGGTGTGATGCCGGGTCTGGCCATCCTGGGTGAGACATTTACCTGCCCTGTGGCGATGGGGCTTTTCTCGGTCATTGGTGAGCCTGCAGTTTCTCACCAGCCGCCATGGACCGCCCTGTTGAATCGGCTCATAGCTGCCTTACGTCAGCGACTGTCGATGCCGTGGTGCGGCCTGTTCGTATTCGTAAGGTCGCGTGACGAGACCGCATTCGAGAAAATACCCCGCTTGCGAACTGCAGGCGGGGCGCTCTCCCTGAACGACTAGGTCGTTGGAGGTTCAATAGCCTACGGTAAAGGCGGCGCGTGGATATTTGGGCGATTGAGCCTCATCTACAAT